>CADCPU010000088.1 GCA_902803365.1 Oscillospiraceae bacterium | reverse complement strand
GGTAAATAACCACTTGAGTCTTGAAAGCTTATCAACAAATCCTTGGTTGCTGAAAAAATAATATCCGAGCAGATATACGAAGATATAGACGATAAGAGGTTTTCCCAGGAGCTTGACCTCAAATGTCGCAACTGCGATCACAGCAAAGACTATACCTATAACATTCATGGCGCGCGACTTATCCTTGGCGGCCAATGGAGCCAGTAGTTTTATCACACAGCAGCCTATCAGTGATACGACAAGGAGCATCGTAATGAACCACAGATGTCCGAGCGTAAAGCCTCCGTCGTAACCCGAGAGATCAGTAAAGCGGGTAAAGTATATTCCATAGTGAGCAAAGAAGTTGCCGTCAAAGCCGTTATGCGTAACATCAGCAACATAGCTTAGGATCGGGTTGATAAAGAGCAATCCGAAGAGAAGCGGGATCCCGAGGCGCAGCAATCGCTCCTTAAGAAAAGCTCCGAACGTCCTCTTCTTAAGAGAATAAAATGTCGATACTCCCGCAAGAAGGAACATGAGCGGCATGAACCACGGGCTTATAAACGAGACTATGCCCGCTATCGGACCCACAGCTTCAAAGAAGATATAGTTTGCTTCATCCCAGGTATTGTATGCCATAGCTGCGTGATAGATCACAAGGAGTGATACAGTCAGCCATCTTAAGTTATCTACGTAATGTATCCTTTTATCCATATAACCTGTCCCCGATATTTATTCCAAACAGATTATATCAGAGAATGGACGCGTTCATTTATTAAGATCTCTCTTGACCGAATCAAGGATGCGTTCAAAGGTTCCCGGAGCAGCATCAAGATAGAGAGTATGCATCGTCTTGATATCCATATCAGGATCAAGCGCTCTTATCTCTTCCAGAGTCTTTATCGTCATTACGCAGCCGAGTCCGTAGTATATACCCATTCCGGGCTCAACAATAAAAGAGTCAACATCTATATGCGGCGTTTTATTACCGAGGATATTCCTGACATGATCTGCAGCCTCCCTTTCGGTCCACCCCTCATAGTTGACTCCGATATCAAGAAGCGCCCAAAGGTACCTGTCGAAGAATTGGTCCGTCATATAAACAAGGCCCGTATCTGACTTAATGCCATACATATCCGCAGGATTTCCCATAATATAAGTAGCCCAGCCTTCAGCGTAGAGACTGTTTTCCTTGACGAGGAAATACGGATGATCGAGAGTTTGCTTGTGGTAGCTGAACTGATACATATGTCCCGGCAGACCTTCGTGAAGAACAACGTCTTTACCGTACGATATTCCCTTAAGGAAAATGATCTCATGCGAGTTATCATCAAGATAGCCGGGCATATACACACCGCCGATACCGGCTTGGCTCATGATCTTCGGCAGTTCGACTATCTCATACTCAAAGTCGATCTCAGGGAAATAATCCTTCATCTTCTCTTTGGTATTATCCAGGATCTCAAACTCATCTTTACCTTCGATCTTGATCTTGCCGTAGTCCGAATCAGCCATCGCGAGATACTCATCAAGATAAGACACAAGCTCATCTACGTCGCAGTCTCTTCCGACCATCGCTCTCATCTGATGCTCGTAGAGTTCCTTGCCGTGCTCAAATCCGCAAAGACCGACTTCGTTAGTTGAAGATCCGGTATATGAACAAAACTTCTGCGAGCATTCCTCGAATTCAGGGACCACGATGTTTTCGATGATGTCATCGTATCTGCTGAGATAATCGTTTTTCTTTTCTTCGCTTAATCCCTCTATTGCATTCAATTCTTCTTCAAGATCAGCTCTCAGCATATCGGTCTGGGCAGGCAAAGTATTCGAATTAAAAAGGGACATCATGGAAGCATAGTATAGATCACTTGCCGCATAACCCAATTCGATACGCTTCTCTTCAAAATCGCAAACATCATCGAAGTATCTGTCCACATCGCTGAGAAGTGTCAGGAGATTCTCCGCTTCCTCCTCATTCCTTACACGAATATCCGCGAAAGACTGATAGATATAACTTACATCAGAAGGGATCCATGCAGGTTCGAGATAAACAAATCCCGGATTTTCCAAATAGTAGATCTCTTCTTCGATATCGAAAACGATCTGATCGTAGAAGTCACGATCCTGCTTATCCAGTGATTCAAAATCGATCTTATAGAGTCTGTCGAGCATTCCCTTAAGCGTCGCAACGGAAGTCTTATAGTCACCTGCTCCGACCTCGCCCATGTCGACCTTATCACATGTGATCCCGTACTTAGCGGGGTCCTTGATCTGGACGTTGATCGCAGCATAGTTGTCATTATAGAAATATTGAAGATATGAGCTCTCGATCGCATTAAGTTCACTGACTGCTTCTTCTCCCGTCACATCACCCGGCTCTCTAATCGGATGGACCTTATCCGCATCATACGGCTCATCAGGGAATATGAGATCGTCTGCCTGAGGTTTTGTCTCTTCAGTCGCCTGAACTTCAGTCACTTCGGTCACTGTCGCGGCAGTCGTCTCCTCAGAGACCTTGCTCTCCTCAGTCTTAACTGCACATGAGGCAAATGATAATGCAAAAGCGATCGTCAGAACTGAAGAAGTCACCTTAAGTCTCATAGGTTTCATATATACTCCTTTAAAGCCCCTATTAATGAATCAGGCACCGGATAGGGGCAGTGAGATCCGGTGCCTTATATCATTGAGGAATTATTTATTCCGATAGTTCTTTGTCTTATGTCTTAATGATAACCTTCATATAGATAAAAATAAATGTGATAAATTCTACTCTTTAGGGGGATGAAATCAAGAAAAGAGCCTCAGTCGCTGTCTGCTCCTGAGGCTTCTGTTATTTACTGTGCTTGTGTATCTTCTGCGACAAAGACAAAAGATGATCCGTTTTCACCGGAAATGGTGATCGTAAGTTCGTCGCCTTCTATATCCGCACTGAAGATGCTCTCATCACTTCCCTGTCTGAGCTCATAAGTTCCGTCTTCAAGTGCTGTCAGATCACCTTCGAAATACGATGTGCCGGTAATGGAGAACAAGAAGTGATTGCCGTCATCAGTTGAAAACTGAGGGATCATTACCGTCTCTTTTTCAGGCAACGGGATCTCTTCGCCGTTTTGAACAAGATGATCGAACTTCCATGTCGATGTTATCGGAACATCTTCCTTTTTAGCATCCTTCTTGCCGCATGCACAAAGACCCGTCATCATTGCCGCACCCAAGAAAAGCGCGGCTGCTTTCTTCATAAACTTATTCATCAAAAGTCTCCTCAAAATAGATTACTTATTAAGATCCCTGCTGCCATGACGCCTATGCCGGTCATAAGTGAACCAAGTCCCACGAGCAGGAATACCAGATTGCTCGTACCGAAGCGCTTACCCTGGTAATACTGATCATTGTTTTCGGGATCGATGATTATCGTAGTCTTATCACCTACGTTCGGGACACCTCTGTTGAACCAGACATCATTCGTGACCCTTCTCATCTCTCCGTCCATATAATATTCCCAGACGGGGCGATAGAGGTCCTGCTTCATCTTATAATCATAGTGTTCCTGTATCTCCACGCAGGTAGCCGACACTTCTTCGGTACAGAATTTTCGACGGGTAAGATAAGTGATCAGCGAAACATCAAGAAAGATGATACCGATCATCAACAGTCCGACCGCAACGAGGCATACGACATTGATCTTCTCGTTGAGCCACAGCGATAACGATACACAGACAGCCGCAAGACATAAGATCGTGATCGTTATTCCGTTGATGCGATGGATGGTCGACTTGCTCATACACTATCCCGTCCTTTCTTATTATCAAGCAACATTGTATCACATTGAGCGCAAAGATAAGCGCACCGCAGAGAACTGCAGTGCGCCAAGAGGGTATTTATTCCTTTATGAGTGAGTACGCCGTTATCTTTTT
>CADCPU010000087.1 GCA_902803365.1 Oscillospiraceae bacterium | reverse complement strand
CTCGTATCTTGCTACGATCTCGTCCATAACGATAGCATCAACAGCGCCGGACTCGAGTTCCATCATGGCATTGAGATAGCTGTCTTCTTCAAGAAGGCTGCCGAATGTGGATGTGAGAGCCTCGTTGTCCTTAAGAGCCTGAAGTCCCGATGAATCCTTCTGAACAGCGACAGTCTTGCCTGCGAGATCATCAAAAGTAGAGATGCCGGAATCGTTGTTAACGACTACGACCTGATTGTTGTTCATGTAAGCTTCTGTCCATGTGTACTTGTCTTCACGTCCGCTGATCGTAAAGCCGTTCCAGATGCAGTCGATGTTGCCGGAATCAAGCTCGTTATCCTTAGCGTCCCAGTTGATAGGCTGTGCTACGAACTTCATGCCGAGACGGTCAGCTGTCTCCTTGGCAAGATCAAGGTCGAATCCTACATATTCGCCGTTGGAATCTACGAATCCCATAGGAGGGAACTCGGAGTCAAAGCCGACTGTGAATGTCTTTTCTTTCTTTTCAGTTGAACATCCTGCGAACAGGGAAAAAGCCAAAACGGCAGTAAGTGCAATGCTTACCAATTTCTTCATAACGGTCACCTCAATAATAAAATACATATAAGGGAGTATCTGTATCCCTTCCGAAGTATACCATATTTACTTTGACGAGTTCGTTACAGACAGTTGAACATTGAGACAATTTGTGCCATTCTTTCCTATAGTAAATGTGGATATTGTCCTATCTTGAAGGGGTAATTATGAAGAAATTAACAGCTGTCACTTTATCTTTATGTTTTGCTTTGGGAGCAGTCGCCTGTTCCGGTAAAACAGAAGCTTCGGAGGCCGAGGAGACTACGGTCACAAGCACTTCGGAAACTTCTGTTGAGGAGACCGAGAGCGAGAGGCGTGAGACAAAGGATCAGCCGGAAACCGTCCCTGCAACAACGGAGACGGTCAATACAGATTATGTTGAACCTTATATAAATGCGGTCAAGGAAGAAGCCGCTAATGAGGACGGTGTAACTTTTGATCTCATACATATCGATGAAGATGATATCCCCGAACTTGTCATCAGCCAAGACGGTTTTTGGGTAAGTGTGTATACCTGGATAAACGGTGAACTCAAAAAGCCTATCGATAATTGGGGTTACGGAATCGGCGGAAACGGCGGATATTCGTATGACCCCCATAAGAATGTCATCCATAACTTTGATGCCGATTATGCGGGAGCTCTCAGAACCGAGACATTGATGGGATTTGACGGTTCCGGAGAGGTCGAGCCGATCTCAACCGGAACGCTCCGGTTTTTCGAAGATGAAGCAAGTGCTTTTGATGAAGGAGCTTATCTTGATGAGCCTTTGCTCTTTATCAATGACAAGCCTGTATCGCCGCAGGAATATTATGCGGTATTTTTCGACCGTCCTCAGGAGAGATTTATCTGCGGCAGGATGAGTCAGGATGAGATCATCGATAAGCTCCAAAAAGGCGAGATCCCCGAAGAGCACAGTTATGAGATCATAACTGCAGATGTTACCTGGTCCGAGGCGGCAGAACTTGCCCGCGCAAACGGCGGTTATCTCGCTACGCTTACCGATTCCGTCGAGTATTACCTCGTATTTACTATGTTTAGTGACTATAACATGGTATCGGATATCTTTATCGTCGGTGCATCAAGAGATGAGAATAACGGTTACGTCTGGTCTGAAGACGGTTCGAATATTCCGCTCGATGATTCGCTCTGGCGCCAGGGTGAGCCTTCTTTCGAAGGATTTATCGAGGGAGGCAATACGAAAGTGATGGAAGATAAGGTCGTTATGCTCAACGGTCAATATATGGACGTGCCTGATGATCTTATCGGTGCAGCACCGTCTTACAGCGGTTCCGTCTCATATATAGTCGAATACGATCACTGCTCATAAATCTTTTTCAAAAAAATTTTTCTGTCGGTTGTAACATCCGATTTCATATTGCCGTCTGTTAGGACAAGAAGGTGTTATGAAAAACATTCGGAGGTGACTAACATGAAAAAGAAGATTATGATCTCAACACTTATCCTTTGCCTGGCACTCTCAGCTTTTACAGGATGCGGCGCCAGCAAATCAGCAGAAAGAGCAATGCGTGTTGATTCACACAATGGATCGACAAACGCAGTACTTGCTGAGATCGGCGGCAGCGGAGATTACGCATACGCTGAAGAGACAATGGCTGCTGCTGACGAAGCATATGATGTTGAATATGAAGCAGAGACTCCTGCAGCTTATAACGGAGATATTTTTGCGGATGCTTCAAATTCGGCAGATACAACATCCTCTGCTGAGGCAACACAGAAGGCCGACGCTAAGAAGGATATGCTCGTCTTCCGTTCCACGATCAAGATCGACACGACTGACTTTGACACATCAGTTCACGACCTCAAGGTAAAGATCAACGAATATCACGGCTTCCTCGAGTATGAATACCAGACTGACGGAAGCGCCTATGACGGACCGGAAGTCCTTGATGAGAGCGAGAAGAATTATACATACACTGCTACCATAAGGATCCCATCCGAATATTACGAGAGCTTTGTAAATGCTACGGACGGTCTCGGCTATCTCCGTTCCAAGAATTCCAGCGTTGATAATGTCTCTACAGAGTACGGCACGCTCAAGAACGAGCTCGAGATCTACGAAGCAGAGTACGACCGCTATCTCGAACAGTATGAGAATACCAAGGATGACAACGTAGCTCTCACGATCCAGAGAGAACTTCGCAGTCTCGCAGTAACGATCTCAGATATCAAGACGCGTCTCAGCAGCATCGAAAGTGACGTTGCATACTCCTACGTAACGATCACGATCCACAAGGTAAGACCTGCAGTTATCGAAGAGGCGATCGAAAAGGAAGAGGAGTTTGAGAAGGAAGATACATTTAAGACACGTGTATCAGACGCAGCCAAGGAATCTTGGAAGCAGTTCCTCGCTTTCCTCGAAGGCTTGCTCATCTTCTTCATCGAGACATGGTGGGGCCTCCTTATCTTCGGTATCATCTGCCTCATCATCTTCCTTTGCATCAGACGCGCTGTCAAGAAGCACAATAAGAAGGTAGAGGCTAAGAAGCGTGAGATCGAAGAAAAGCAGCTCGCCCGTGCCAAGGAGCTTGCCAAGGCAGCATCTGAGGCTGAGAAGAAGTTCGCTAAGCCTGAAAACAAGCAGGCAGATAAGCCGGATACAAAGCCGGAAGAAAAGAAAGACGAAAAACCGAACAAATAAGTTCTACATACTCTCCTGACTACTCATACCGTCCGAAGGAAACTTCGGGCGGTATGTTTTTGAAACTGATGTTACAACTTGCATAGTTGATTATTGTCATAATGACGAAAAGGGGATTATACTCAAAATACCCCTTTATTATTATAAGGATATCTACTATCATATAGCCATAGTTTAGAGTGATTCTAAATCAGGAGGACGCATCTATGCATTGTACCAAACAGATCTTGCCCGATCTTATATGGGTTGGAGCCAATGACAGAAGACTTGCCATGTTCGAGGGAGTGTACTCCGTACCGGACGGCGTATCCTATAACTCTTATGTATTACTTGATGAGAAGACAGTGCTTTTCGATACCGTTGATAAGGCTGTCAGCAAGGTATTTTTCGAAAACGTCGAGTATGCATTAAACGGCCGTAAGCTCGATTATATAGTAGTCCATCACATGGAACCCGATCATTCCGCTACGCTCGCGGAGCTCGTTATCCGCTATCCTGAGGTCAAGGTCATCTGCAGTGCCAAGATCCAGACGATGATCAAGCAGTTCTTTGATTTCGATATCGATTCCAGAGCCGTTCTGGTCAAGGAAGGCGATACATTGAGCTTCGGTAAACATGAACTCGCATTCGTCATGGCGCCTATGGTCCACTGGCCTGAGGTCATGATGAGTTACGATAAGACATCGAAGATCCTTTTCTCCGCTGATGCTTTCGGAAGCTTCGGTGCATTAAACGGCGCGATCTTCAATGACAGCGTTGATTTTGAGAAAGATTATCTGAACGAAGCGAGAAGATATTACACGAATATCGTTGGTAAGTATGGTCCTCAGGTGCAGGCGGTCCTCAAGAAGGCATCGACTCTTGATATTCAGATGATCTGCCCTCTGCACGGATTCGTATGGAGGAGCCACATCACTGACTTTATCGAGAAGTACGATAAGTGGAGCTCATATACACCTGAGCTCAAGGGCGTTATGGTCGTATACGCATCCGTTTACGGCAATACGGAGAATGCCGCAGAGATAATCGCGAGTAAGATCTCCGATCGCGGAATCAAGGTCACGATGTTCGACGTATCAGTCAAGCCTGCTTCCGATATCGTATCGGCAGCTTTCCAGTACAGCCACATCGTATTTGCATCAACGACATATAATGCAGGCATCTTCGTATCGATGGAGAGCTGCATCGCAGATATCGTCGCGCACAACCTCCAGAACAGGAAGATCGCGATAGTCGAGAACGGTTCATGGGCACCTACATCCGGCAAGCTCATGAGCGAAGAACTCTCCAAGCTCAAGAACTGCACGATCATCGAGAATAAAGTAACGATCAAATCGTCTCTCAAGGACGAAAATATCGCTCAGATCGATGCTCTCGTTGACGCTCTGTGCGATGACATTACGCCTGCTCCAAAGACAGAGGAAACTGTCGTCGTTACGGGTAATATTGAAGATGCAGCATTTACAAAGATTTCTTACGGTCTTTTTGTGCTAACTACCAAGTGGGGAACATTCGATAACGGATGTATAATCAATACTGTTACTCAGGTGACCTCCAAGCCGAACCGCATCTCGATCGCGGTGAACAAGGATAATCTGAGCAACCAGATCATCAAGGAAACGGGTGTTTTCAATGTTTCCGTACTGACAGAGGATGCTGATTTCTCGGTATTCAAGAAATTCGGTTTCTCCTCCGGAAGAGACGGCGACAAGTTCACCGAAGAAGAGAAGAACTACAGAACGGCTAACGGACTTACTTATTGTGCCAAGGCCGTCAATGCGGTCATCTCAGCCAAGGTGGTCGAGACGGTCGAGTACGAGACCCATACGGTCTTCTTTGCAGAAGTGACCGAAGCGAAGGTATTGTCGGACGCCAGATCCGTTACTTACCAGTACTACTTCGATCACATCAAGCCGAAGCCTGGTGCTTACGAAGAGAAGAAAACGGGTTTTGTATGCAAGATCTGCGGTTATGTCTATGAGGGAGACGAACTGCCTGAGGATTATATCTGTCCGCTCTGTAAGCACGGAGCTTCCGACTTTGAACGGATAGTGTAAGGAATATATAAAAACAGATAATATATGGGGCCGGAAAGAGGTTATTTAAATGAGAGATTTTATTGAAGGTAAGTGGACAAAACACATCAACGTTCGTGACTTCATCGTCAAGAACTACACACCTTACGACGGAGACGAGAGTTTTCTCGCTGCTCCTACAGAGAGAACCAAGAAGATCTGGGACAAGCTCTCCGATCTGATGGCCAAGGAGCGCGAAAAGGGCGGCGTGCTAGACGTAGATACTCACACTATCTCTGATATCGATGCTTATGCACCGGGTTATATCGACAAGGATAACGAGATCATCGTCGGACTTCAGACAGATGCTCCGCTCAAGCGTGCCGTTATGCCGTTCGGCGGAATGAGAATGGTCAGAAATTCACTCGAAGCTTATAACTACGAGATGGATGACAGGATCGAAGATATCTTCAAGTACAGAAAGACACATAACGACGGTGTTTTCGATGTTTATACACCTGCTATGAGAGCTGCAAGAAAGAGCGGCATCATCACGGGACTTCCTGATGCATACGGCAGAGGACGTATCATCGGTGACTACAGAAGGATCGCACTCTACGGCGTTGACCGCCTGATCGAAGAGAAGATGTCCACAAAGGATGACTTCGACCACCCTTACATGAGCGACGATTACATCAGGACAAGAGAAGAGCACGCAGAGCAGATCAAGGCTCTCGGTAAGCTCAAGAAGCTCGGTGAGAGCTACGGATTTGATATCTCAAGGCCTGCAATGGACACAAAGGAAGCTTTCCAGTGGGTATACTTCGGATACCTCGCAGCAGTCAAGGAGCAGAACGGTGCAGCAATGTCCCTCGGACGCGTCAGCACATTCCTTGATATCTACGCACAGAGAGACCTCGAAGAGGGCAGATATACAGAGACAGAGATCCAGGAGATCGTTGACGACTTCATCATGAAGCTCCGTATCATCAGATTCCTCAGGACTCCTGCATATGACGAGCTCTTCTCCGGCGACCCGAACTGGGTAACAGAGTCCATCGGCGGTATCGGCGCAGACGGCAGACACATGGTTACAAAGATGAGCTTCAGATTCCTTCATACGCTCACTAACCTCGGACCTGCACCTGAGCCTAACATGACAGTCCTTTGGAGTATCCACCTTCCTGAGAACTTTAAGAAGTACTGTGCTGCAATGTCCATTAAGACATGCTCCATCCAGTACGAGAGCGACCGTATCATGAGAAAGAGATTCGGTGACGACTACGGTATCGCTTGCTGCGTATCCGCTATGGTCATCGGTAAGCAGATGCAGTACTTCGGTGCAAGAGCTAACCTTGCAAAGGCTCTCCTCTACGCCATCAACGGCGGACGTGACGAGAAGAGCGGTCTTCAGATCGGACCTGAGCTCCTTGCTTGCCGCGGTACTTACCTCGATTATGAGGACGTTATGCGTAAGTATGACGTTATCCTCGACTGGCTTGCAGCACTTTATGTAAATACTCTTAACGTAATCCACTATATGCACGACAAGTATTGCTACGAGAAGATCCAGATGGCTCTTCACGATGACGACATCGACAGAACGATGGCTTGCGGTATCGCGGGTCTTTCCGTTGTAGCTGACTCCTTGTCCGCTATCAAGTATGCAAAGGTAAAGCCTATCCGTAACGAAGATGGTCTTTGCGTCGATTACGAAGTAGAGGGTGATTTCCCTAAGTTCGGTAACAACGACTCCAGGGTCGATGACCTCGCAGTCGATATCACGAGAAGGTTCATCAACAAGCTCAAGAAGGTTCCTTCTTACAGAAATGCACGCCACACGATGTCCATCCTCACGATCACATCCAATGTCGTATACGGCAAGAAGACGGGATCCACACCTGACGGACGTAAGGCAGGCGAGCCGTTCGCTCCGGGCGCTAACCCGATGCACGGCAGAGACACAAACGGTTCCATCGCTTCCATGCTCTCTGTAAGCAAGCTTCCTTACGAGTATGCTGAAGACGGAATCTCCTATACTTTCTCCATCGTTCCTACAGCTCTTGGTGCAGACGAAGAGTCCAGAGAGGAAAACCTCTATGGTCTTCTCGATAACTACATCCTCGAAGAAGGACACCACATCAATGTCAACGTATTGAACAGAGAGACATTGATCGATGCCATGGATCACCCTGAGAAGTATCCTCAGCTCACGATCCGTGTATCCGGCTATGCCGTTAACTTCATCAAGCTCACGAGGGAACAGCAGGAGGAGGTTATCTCCAGAACATTCCACACAAAGATCTGATCTTTGGGAAGTAGCTGATGCAAAAAGGTATGATCCATTCCGTAGAGACTTTCGGGACCCTTGACGGTCCCGGAATTCGCTACGTTCTTTTTTTAAAGGGATGTCCGCTCCGCTGCGTTTACTGCCATAACCCCGATACCTGGGAGATGCAGGGCGGCACGCTCAAGACATCCGAAGAAGTCATTGAAGACATCATCCGTTACAGAAATTTCTACAAGAAGGGCGGCGTTACACTGTCAGGCGGCGAGCCTATGCTGCAGCATGATTTCTGCGCAGAACTCTTGGACGGCCTTAAGGCGCAGGGGATGCATACCGCACTTGATACTGCGGGTTCGATCCCGCTTACGACCTCGAAGGACCTGATCGATCGCGCTGATATGCTGCTTTTGGACATCAAGGCTCCGAACGGGATACTTTTCGAAAACATAACGGGAAACAAGATAGACAATACCCTCGATACATTGAATTACTGCGAGAGCATCGGCAAGAGGCTCTGGATAAGGCATGTCATAATCCCGGGCTTTACGGATACTGATGAGGTCGCTTATGAGATGATCGATCTTCTTAAGGACAAGACATGTGTCGAGCATATCGACCTTCTGCCGTTCCATAAGATGGGCGAATACAAGTGGCATGATCTGGGTCTTCCTTATACGCTCGATGACGTCTGCGAACCGCCTCTCGACAGGATCGAAAGACTCTGTCAGATCTACGCTGAAGGCGGTCTTAAGGCCCGTTATAATCATTGAAAAAATAGGTTACAATTCGTTTTTATATTGGTAACACATTCCAAAAGATTGATTAGTATACTTAAGTCAGTAAATAAATTTCTTAACGAGAGGACGGAGGTGATACCGATGGGAACAGAATCACATATTAGCGAATCTTTTTCATTGAGTAATCTCCTGTTTTATTGTTAAGGCTTTATTGAACAAAACTCATTTATATCAAACAAACAACCAACCACACGAAGAATTGCCTCGCTGATGCGAGGCATTCTTTGTTGTGTGAATTTTTATCCGAGGACGACATCGAGTATCATCATGAGGCAAAATCCGATCGCAACACCGATCGTACTGACGTTGCTGTGTTCGCCCGCCTGAGCTTCCGGGATCAGTTCCTCAACTACGACGTAGATCATCGCACCTGCCGCAAATGACAGGATGTAAGGGAGGATCGGGTTCACGAGCGAAGTTAAGAGGATCGTGACTAGTCCGCCGACAGGTTCCACGATGCCCGATAACATTCCGTAGGTAAAAGCCTTTTTGCGGCTGATGCCGGTATCAAGAAGCGGCATAGATACGATCGCGCCTTCAGGGAAGTTCTGGATCGCGATACCGATGGACAGGGCAAATGCGCCCGCGACCGAGATCACCGCGTTATCTGCGAGAAGTCCCGCGAATACGACACCAACTGCCATACCTTCAGGTATGTTGTGGAGCGTGACTGCGAGGACAAGCATTATCGATTTTTGAAACTTGCTCTTTTTGCCCTCCGGCTTATCCGTGTTAAGGTGCAGGTGAGGGATGATGCTGTCGAGTAAGAGGAGAAAGCCTATGCCGAGCATGAAGCCGACTGCGGCAGGGACGAATGACCACTTGCCCATGTCTTCCGACATCTGCATCGAAGGTATTATGAGCGACCAGACGGATGCCGCTATCATGACGCCTGATGCAAAACCCAGGAGGCTCTTTTGTACCAGCGGGCTCATGTCCTTCTTCATGAAGAAGACCATGGCTGCACCGAGTGTTGTTCCGAGGAAAGGTATCACAAGTCCGATCGCGATCTGAAGGATGTTATTCATAGGGATCACCGCCTTTCTCGTACTTCTATATTATGGTAGCCCGAGGGGACTGAATTATCAAATACCTGTTATATGGAATATGCCCAATTATTTTAGTTAGCAAAGGGTAACGAATTGTCAAGTTGCCGAATTCTCATTTTCTAACCGTAAAATATTTCTGTAACATCTTGTAAATAACGGCAGATTATGTAAGATATTCGTGGGCAGTTAGCGAATACTAACTAATAAATTTATTATTAGGTAAGTCGGTGCTTACCTGAAATGGAGATGAGAATGATGCCACTTTGTTATGCACAGCGCGGTGAGGAGAACATCATCAAGAAAGTCGGCGGAACGCCTGAAGTCAAAAAGCACCTTGAAGATCTCGGCTTTGTAGTCGGCGGATCGGTCGTAGTGGTCAACACGCTCCAGGGCAACGTTATAGTTAACATCAAAGAGTCAAGAGTCGCCATCAGTGAAGAGATGGCCAGAAAGATAATGGTTTAATCTTGAAGAAGGAGGTTACAGATGAAGACACTAAAGCAGGTAAAGGTTGGACAGAACTGTAAGGTTGTTAAGCTTCACGGTGAAGGTCCGGTCAAAAGAAGGATCATGGATATGGGCATTACAAAAGGCGTTGATATCTATGTACGTAAAGTCGCTCCACTCGGAGATCCGATCGAGATCAACGTCAGGGGCTATGAGTTGTCACTTCGCAAGGCTGATGCCGAGATGATCGAAGTCGAATAACAGTATTATTTTTGGTGATGGGTTAGTTCTCGCTAACTCAGAAAGAGAGGTTATTAAGTATGGATCTGCGTATCGCTCTGGCAGGTAACCCGAACAGCGGTAAGACAACATTATTCAATGCACTTACGGGTTCAAATCAGTTTGTCGGTAACTGGCCGGGAGTAACAGTTGAGAAGAAGGAAGGTAAGCTCAAGAAGCATGATGGCGTTATCATTACAGACCTTCCGGGTATCTATTCACTTTCCCCATATACGTTGGAGGAAGTCGTAGCAAGAAATTACCTAATCAAGGAGCGTCCGAATGCTATCTTGAATATCATTGACGGTACAAACCTTGAGAGAAACTTATATCTGACTACACAGCTCACCGAACTCGGTATCCCTGTAGTCATTGCCATCAACATGATGGATGTCGTTCAGAAGAACGGCGACAAGATCAAGATCGACGAATTGTCACGCCAGCTCGGCTGCAAGGTCGTCGAGATATCTGCCCTTAAGGGAACGGGCATCATGGAAGCCGCAGAAGCAGCTATCGAAGTTGCAAAGAACGGCAAGACGATCCCTACACATTCGTTCTCGGGTCCTGTAGAGCACGCTATCGCTCACATCGAGGAAGCTGCAGTACACGACCTTCCTGAAGAACAGCAGAGATGGTATGCGATCAAGATCTTCGAGCGCGACGACAAGGTCCTCGAGACTCTTAACATCCCGGCATCCAAGCTCTCACACATTGAAGAAGACATCAAAGCAGCCGAAGCAGAACTCGATGACGATTCAGAGTCCATCATCACAAATGAGCGCTATATCTTCATCGGTTCCGTTATCAAGGCTTGCTACACAAAGAAGAATAAAGGTTCACTCACGGCATCTGATAAGATAGACCGTATCGTAACTAACCGCTGGCTCGGTCTTCCGATCTTCGCGGTCATCATGTTCCTCGTTTACTACATCGCCATGATGACATTCGGTGCATCGGCAACTGACTGGGCAAATGACGGACTGTTCGGTGACGGTTATCACCTCTTCGGCATCGGCTCAGGCGAGTATGAAGAGGCTGTTGAGGAATACGGCGACACAGATTCCATCATGGCTTCCATTGTTGATAACTATGGTGACGATGCTATCGCTGAGGCTTTCGAGAGTGAAGACGGCTTGAGCGACGAGCAGGTTGCAGCTCTTAAGAGTGCAGTTCCTGCAGGTACAACTCTCGAATACGACCTTGAAGATGAAGAGACACTTGAGATCTCCACTGAGGAAGCATCTTATGAAGATATCACTGATGCTCTTGAAAAATACGGCAACGAGCCGGATCCTGCCGAGTACGGCACATGGGTACCGGGTATCCCTGTACTTGTTGAAGGTCTCCTTGATAAGTGCAACGCAGCAGACTGGCTCAAGAGCCTGCTCCTTGACGGTATCATAGCAGGTGTAGGTGCTGTATTGGGCTTCGTTCCTCAGATGCTGGTACTCTTCTTCCTCCTTGCTATCCTTGAAGCATGCGGCTACATGGCTCGTATCGCATTCGTACTTGACCGAATCTTCAGAAAGTTCGGCTTGTCAGGTAAGTCCTTCATCCCTATGCTCGTAGGTACCGGCTGCGGTATCCCGGGTATCATGGCATCGAGGACGATCGAAAACGAACGCGACCGTCGTATGACCATCATCACTACAACATTCATCCCATGCGGAGCTAAGCTCCCGTTCATCGCAATGATCGCCGGTGCTATCTTCGGAGGATCCGATCTCCAGAGAACACTCGTATCCGGATCTGCTTACTTTGTAGGTATGGCTGCGATAATCATCTCCGGTATCATCCTTAAGAAGACAAAGCCGTTTGCAGGCGAGCCTGCTCCGTTCGTTATGGAGCTTCCTGCATACCATCTCCCGACTATCGGAAACGTTCTCCGTTCCACATGGGAGCGCGGCTGGTCCTTCATCAAGAAGGCAGGAACTGTTATCCTCCTCTCAACTGTAGTCATCTGGTTTGCTACAAACTTCGGTGTTGTCGACGGCTCACTTAAGATGCTCGAAGAGGATATGATCGAGTCAAGCTTCCTCGCAAATATCGGTTCCGTTCTTGCCTGGGTATTTAAGCCTCTCGGTTGGGGTGAGTGGCAGGCAGCAGTTGCTTCCATCACAGGTCTTGTCGCTAAGGAAAACATCGTCGGTACGATGGGCGTACTCTACAGCGGCGAAGATGCAACCCTCTACGAGACACTCGCTGCTACATTCACAGGCGTAACAGGTTACTCATTCCTCGTATTCAATCTCCTCTGCGCTCCTTGCTTCGCTGCTATCGGTGCCATCAAGCGTGAGATGAATAACGGCAAGTGGACAGCATTCGCAGTAGCTTACCAGTGCGGTTTTGCTTACATCATCGCATTTATCATTACCCATATCGGTAATCTCTTTACGGGCAATGCGAACATCGCAGGCATCATCATCTCAGTTGCTCTCATCGCTTGCATGATCTGGCTCCTGTTCCGTCCATACAAGGAAGCAACAAAGCTCACAACAAAAGTAAAGGTTTGATCCGAATCTGATTGGAGGTAAAGACCATGTTGGAATTCATCAAAGATAATGTCGGAACGATAGTTATCAGCCTGATCCTTATCGGGATCTTCGCTCTCATCATAAAGAGCATGATACGCGACAAGAAGAAGGGAAAGAGTTCCTGCGGATGCAATTGTGCGCATTGCGCGATGGCCGGAGCCTGCCATACTAGCAAAACTAAAGACAATTGACGGTAATGACCTCCTGAATAGATATTATATTCACACAGAAACGCACGGTAGACCGAACCGTGCGTTTTTGGCGTTTAAAGGGGGCTAAAATACGTTTTTTTTGAAGTTTTCAATAAAAACGGCAAATTAATGACGAAAGTGTAAATATCGCGAAACGTTTCGATTTGTATCACATAAAACAAAGAATCTGATATACAATGCAATAGAAATAGTATTATATATAGTTGTTGTGTGAAACAATTTTAGAAAGAATATTACTTTGGGCAAATTATACTATGTGTTGCTGCACTCCTTATGGGGGTGCAGTTCTTATTTACGGCAAAATATGTTGACAATCAAACAAACAGGAACTAAACTTTGATTGTGTACAATTAAATTGATTTTAAACGAAGGGAGTATGATGAATGAATATCTATGATTTTTCTGTTCTGAAGACAGACGGCAGTGAACTTGACCTGAGCACGCTCAAGGGCAAAGTAGTCCTGATCTTCAACTCGGCGACCGATTGCGGCTTTACCCCGCAGTACCGTATTTTCCAGGAACTCTACAGAAAACACAAAGATGACGGGCTCGAGATCCTCGATTTCCCGTGCAACCAGTATGCTAATCAGGCTCCCGGAACATCGGAAGAGATCTTCAAGTTCTGTTCGAGCAGATACGGCATCACATTTCCTCAGCTCGCCAAGACTAACGTGTTCGGCGATGAGGCGATCCCGCTCTTTAAGTATCTGGCCGAAAACACGAAGTTCGAAGGCTTTGAAGGAGAGAAGAAGGAATTTATGGAAGGCCTGGCCGAGGCAATGGATCCTGACTACAAGTACAACGGCCGGATCAAATGGAACTTCACCAAATTCCTGATCGACAGAGAAGGCAATATCGTTAAGAGATTTGAAGTAACAGATCCGATGGAAGATCTGAAGGCGGAGGTAGAAGCACTTTTATGACACATCATCAGTATATGACAAGCGGTACATGCGCAAGGATCATCGAGTTCGATCTCGATGGCGACATCGTTCACAACATCAAGTTCTACGGCGGATGCGACGGTAACCTCAAGGCTATTTCCAAGGCAGTCGACGGCTGGTCGGTAGATCAGATCGAGAAGACTTTCGCGGGAAACCTGTGCGGCATGAAGCCGACTTCATGCGTAGATCAGCTCGCAAAGGCAGTAAGGCACGGTTTAAAACAGTCAAAATAAGGAGTTCCGTATGAGCAAATACGAACAACTCAAACTTCAAAACCAACTCTGTTTCCCGCTCTACGCGGCATCCAGGGAAGTGATCAAGACCTATAGGCCCTACCTCGATGAACTGGACATCACATATACCCAGTATGTCGTAATGATGGTCCTGTGGGAGCAGGAGACGATCTCAGTCAAGGATCTGGGCGCCAAGCTCTACCTGGACAGCGGTACTCTGACCCCGGTCCTCAAGACCATGGAGAAGAAAGGCCTCATCAAGAGATCCAGATGTCCCGAAGACGAGCGCGTTCTTATGGTGTCGATCACTAAGGAGGGGCTGGCACTCGAGGATAAGGCAGCAGAGATCCCGGCCAAGATGGCTGGCTGCATAAGGCTCGAGCCAGAAGAAGCCGCCCAGCTTTACGGGATACTTTATAAGCTAATCGCGAGGGCAGAGGAGCAGTAAGTTTAATATTTGAATTTATCAGGATGTCGCTTCAGGGCGGCATTCTTTTTTGTGCATCTGTCCTCAATCACAATGAAAAACTGCCCCGGCGCAGCCGCCGAGGCAGTAAGTATATACAGATCAGACGTCTATGTAAGCGCTCGCTTGGGCGTTCCACATCTCCCGGTACTTGCCGTTCTTAGCGAGGAGCTGTTCGTGGTTGCCCTCTTCGGCTATGCGGCCGTTCTCGAGCATGAAGATGTGATCGGCGATTCGAGTGGTCGAGAGACGGTGCGAGATGAAGATGACGGTCTTGTCGCCCGTGGCTGAGAGCATCGCGTGGTTGAGCTGATACTCTGCGATAGGGTCGAGGGCGCTTGAAGGCTCGTCGAGGATCATGAGGCCTGCGTCTTTGTAGAAGACTCGTGATATCGCGAGCTTCTGGCTCTCACCGCCCGAGAGGTTCAGGCCTTCGTCGCTGAACTCGGTGGTGAGCATCGTATCGAGGCCGCTCGTCAGGGTCTTGGTGCGGTCGTAGAGGCCGCTGTCCTTGAGGGCAGTGATGATCTTCTCTTCGGACGAGCCTTCGAGAGGCGCGAGGACGACGTTTTCGCGCACGGAGCCTGCGAAGATGTTGAAGTCCTGGAAGACTGCGCCGATGGAATCGCGGTAGGACTCGAGGTCGTATTCGCGGATGTCGCGGCCGTCTGCTTCGATCACGCCCGAGGTTGGATCATAAAGCCTCATCAGGAGCTTAACGAGTGTTGTCTTGCCTGCGCCGTTATAGCCTACGAGAGCGATCTTGCGGCCCGGCTTGATGAACAGGTCGATGTCGTTGATGATCGTAGGTGAGTTCTCGGAGTAAGCGAAGGAGACGTTCTTGAGATCGAGGCGTTTGGCGTCCTTAGTAGCTTTAACATCGCCCTTGGAGACGATCTTTGACTTTGTCTGGAGGAAGTCTCTGATCTTTTGGATGTAGAGGCTTGATTCAGTCGCGGCAGGGTAGACTTCGGTGAAGGAGCTCATGTTGTGCTTGAGCCTGCCGAAGGAGTTATAAAGGATCGCGAGCGTGCTGATGTCGACGCGGTGGAACTTGACTGCCATCAGGATCAGGTAGGTGATGTAGAGCGTGTCGCAGATGAAGAAGTTTGCGATGTGGTTGCGGATGAAGTCGAGTGCGAAGCGCTTCTTGCAGTACTTCTTGTCGACTTCGAGGACTTCTTCGGATGCCTTGTCGAATCTCTCGCAGAGGATGTCCGATACCTTCGGGTTCATGCGGAGCTCCTTGGCGTAGTCACCGAGATAGAAGACGCGCTCGATGTATTTGCGCTTGCGTTCGCCGGGGTTTCTCTCGATCCTTGCCTGGTACTTGGTCTTGATGAACTTCTGGTTGAAGATGTAACCGATGACTACCGAGAACAAGACGAAGAGGATCGACGGCTTGTCCTTGACCATGAAGTAGATACCGTTCGAGAGGACCGCGGTGATGTTCGACAGGAGGTTTATGACGAGCTGCTCGACCTTGTCGATCTGGTTGTCGACCTCGGAGAGGGCGAGGACCTGGGAGTTATAGAACTCAGGATCGTCGTAGCAGGACAGGTCTACCTTGGAGGCCTTGTCGTAGAGCATGAGCTTGATCTGCTGTCTGACCTTCGGGCGCTCTTTCTCCATTATGTAATCGCCCGAGAAGACGGTGAAGATCATGCCGAGAGTGATCGCGCAGGCGAGGATCACGATGACCCAGGCGACGCGTTCGAACGGGTAGCCGTACTCGGCAGCTTCGAGGACGTAGCCGATTCCCACGGTGTGCTCGAAAAAGATCGACAGGCTTCCGCGTATGGCATCAAAAGCCGGGATGAGTACGAACGCAGGCGATGCTTTGAACATGAGCTTCAAAAGATAGAGGTTGTTCTTTAAGACAACGGAAGCAGGCTGCTTGGGCTTTTTATCCTTGCTCATAAGATCACCTCCTCTTCGTTTTCGAGCGCGAGATAGTTCATTGCCTGGCGCTTGTACATCTCGCAGTACTTGCCGCCCAGCTTGATAAGCTGTGAGTGTGTGCCTTCTTCGATGAGGGTGCCGTGCTCGAGCATGAGGACGCGGTCGCAGCCCTTAACGGAAGAGAGACGGTGAGAGATGAAGATCATTGTGTGATCTTTGACCTCTGTCATAATGTTCTTGAAAAGTTCGTACTCGGCGATCGGGTCGAGTGCGCTTGAAGGCTCGTCGAAGATCTTGACCGGGGACGGTTTTGCAAAGGTCCTGGCAGCGGCGAGCTTCTGATTCTGGCCGCCCGAGAGCACCTGACCGTTCTCGTCGAACTCCTTGGTCATCATGGAATCGATGCCGTCGGGCATCTCGAGGACCTTATCGAGGATGCCGGTCTTTTGAAGGCTCGATCTTACGATGTTGTCCTCGTCTTCGTAGTGCCTGCCCATGAGGACGTTCTCCTTGACCGTCATTCCGAAGATCTTAAAATCCTGGAAGGTCGTCGCGAACATCTCTCTGTAGGCGCGAAGGTCGTACTCGCGGATATCCGTGCCATTAACGAGGATCGTGCCGCTCGTAGGATCGTAGAGCCTCAGAAGGAGTTTGATGATCGTCGTCTTGCCTGCGCCGTTATGGCCGACCAGGGCGACTGCCTCATTCTTGTTTACCTTGAACGAGAGGTTCTTGATCGTCTCTTCATCCTTGTAGGAGAAGCAGACGTTTTTGAACTCGAGAGTCTCAAAAGTGCCCGGCATTATGCCCTTGTGATCTTCGGGGATCTTCTCTTCATATTCGAGGAAACCGCGGAGGTTATTTACGAACAGACCGTTCTTGATGAGCTCGTTGATGCTCTCGAAGAGCCTGATGAGGATCCATGTAGCAGCTACCATGAGGCTCGACATGATCGTGAGCTCAGCAAGGCTGATCGTGCCTGCGATGCGGTTCTTGTAAAACGCGTAGATCAGGACGCCTTCGAACATGACTGTGAAGGTGAATGTGATCCTTAATACGTTGAGGCTCGCGTTCGGGAATGCGAACTTGACCGCGATCTTTACGTTCTCGGCTGTTGCTTCGCCGTAGTGACGCTTTAAAAGTTCGTAGACCTTGGTGAGACGGATCTCTTTGGCGCCGTCCGGCAGGTACATCATCCTGTTGATGTAGTTATGGACCTTGTTATACGGTGTCTGCTCTCTGTAGCGCTTGAGCTCGTACTTGCTCTTCAGGTTGCCGAATACGAAGTTACCGATGAGCGGTGAGAGGATGAACACTACGGACAGCCTGTCGATATCGAACATGAGCTTGAAGACGATGGCTGTTGCGACGACTCCGACGATCGCGCCCCAGAAATGTCTTATGATGAGCATGACCTTGTCGTTGGCGCCGTCGATCGCCATTGTGTATTTGTTGTAGAATTCGGCATCCTCGTAGCAGCGCAGCTCGACGTTTGCTGCTTTCCTGAAGATCTTCTTGTATATACCGTTATGTAGTCTCGTGCCTTCGAGAACGAAGGTGTATTCGTTAGCATATGACCAGTAGATCTTGAGGACGAACAGTATCGCGGCGCTTATGCCGATGAACGTGAGTATCGGCTTGAGGCCCGCTCCGCTGTCGAGCGACTGGATTATCTTACGAAGGAAATATCCGTCGAAGAATACCCATTCGGCGTATCCGATGAATGTTATGAGAAACGCGCTTATTACCAGCCGCGGGCTTATGCCTGACGCGAGACGGACGGCGTATAAGTCGTTCTTCAGCGTCTGGAGGAGCGTGAGTTTCTCCTTCTTTTTCCTTTCTTTTTCCTTATTCATAATTCGTTCTCCTTAAATTATTAAGATTATACATATAGATGCGCGTCTTTATAAGTCAGAATAAATTATCATTTCATCTTGCAGGAACAATAAAAAACTGCCTTTAAGATCAATGATCAAAAAGACAGTCTTTAATGATTCCGATTATGTAAGATCAGCGCTTTTTCTTAAGTCTGTATCTTGCGATCAGGAGGCCTCCGCCTGAAAGAACGAGGAGCGATGCTATCACATAAGGGATGGCATTCATGTTCTCTCCGGTCTTTACGGTGTTCGACGTGTTAGGTGCCGT
>CADCPU010000086.1 GCA_902803365.1 Oscillospiraceae bacterium | reverse complement strand
GCCTCATCTGCTTATCGCTGGTTCCACGGGTTCAGGTAAGTCCGTATGTCTTAATACGATGCTCATCAGTATCCTTTGTAAGGCTTCTCCTGATGAAGTAAGACTACTGATGGTCGACCCTAAGGTAGTCGAGCTTTCGATCTATAATGGTATCCCTCATCTCATCATGCCGGTCGTATCAGAAGCCAAGAAGGCCGTAAACACGCTCAAATGGGCTGTTCTCGAGATGGAGAGAAGATATAATCTCTTTGCTGAGAGTGCAGTACGTAATCTTGACGGATATAACGATTACCTGAAACTGAATGATGAGAAGCCGCTCCCGTTGATCCTCGTTATCATCGATGAGTTTGCGGATCTCATGATCGTTGCTTCCAAGGAAGTTGAAGAACAGGTATTGAGACTTGCCGCTAAGGCGAGAGCTGCAGGTATCCACCTGATCCTTGCTACTCAGCGTCCTTCTGTTGACGTTATCACAGGTGTCTTGAAGAACAACCTGCCTTCGCGTATCGCTCTGGCAGTTACTTCGGGTGTAGACAGTAAGACTATCCTTAACTCCACAGGTGCTGAGAAGCTCCTCGGTAAGGGTGATATGCTCTATGCTCCTTCGGATGCTCAGAAGCCTATCAGAGGCCAGGGTGCATTTGTTTCCGATGCAGAGGTCGAGCGTGTAATAGATTTTCTTAAGAAGAAATACGGACCTATGTATGATGAGGATATCATGAACAGCATCAATACACAGGTCGAGGGTTCCTCGGATTCGGGCAACGGTTCTTCAGGCGGCTCCGAAAATCCTGAGGACGATATGTTCGAGAAGGCCGTAAATATCGTTATTGAGCAGGGAATGGCAAGTGTTTCCATCCTTCAGAGAAGACTTGGTCTCGGTTATCCGAGAGCTGCAAGGCTTATCGATGAGATGGAACAGAAGCATATCATCGGACCTTTTGAAGGCTCAAAGCCTCGTAAGGTATTGATCAGTGCGACTGATTGGCTCGAACGTAAGGCTAACAGAGGTGAATGATGACTGATCAGGAACTGATGACGATCGTAGATTCATATAACGGTGATCCGGCCCGCGCCCTTGTAAGTATGCTTAAGGAGCGTGGTCTTACGATCACATTTGCGGAAAGCTGCACCGGCGGACTGGCTTCGTCGGGCATCGTTGGGATCCCGGGGGCATCCGAGGTCTTCTATGGCGGCGTGGTTTCATACGATAACAGCGTAAAGGAGAATGTCCTTAAGGTATCGAAGGAGACTCTTGATACCGTAGGTGCGGTCTCATATGAATGCGCAGAGCAGATGGCGTCCGGTGTTCGAAAACTCATGAATACCGATATCGCAGTATCTGCCACAGGCGTAGCGGGTCCGGGCGGCGGCTCGGTCGAAAAGCCCGTTGGTACGGTATTTGTCGGATATTCAGACAGCAAGCGTACCATAAGTATTAAGACTTTCTCGGAAGGTGACAGGCAGCAGATCAGAAATATGACCTGTCTTAAGATGTATGCTCTCGTTCTTAGTTTCCTTACTGAGAAAGATGAGGAGAGAGATTAATGGGAAATCCTAACAGCAGATCCGGCAAGCTCGGAAAGAGTATGTCATTTATGACATTTATAGCCATGGTTGGCCTTATCTTTTCCAAGTGCTCGAGTTATCTGCGAGAAATGTTTGTCGCCAGGAGCTTTAGTGAAAATTACAGCGATGCATTTTACAATGCATTTACTATTCCGGATCTTGTATTCAATCTTTTGGTAATGGGGGCCATCCAGTCAGCAATTACTCCGATGCTTGCTTCTTCCATTTCGAAGGGAGAAGAGAAGAAAGGTCTTCATATAGTCAGCACATTCCTGACAGTTGCTTCAATTTTGATGCTGTGTGTTTCTGCGATCTGTTTTATCTTTTCGAAGCAGATCATGACGATTTTCATTGATCCTACTGAGAAACCTCTTGTCTTGGATCTTGCTTCTCAGGCATCCAGGATCCTTTATCCGCAGATCTTCTTTATGATGCTTGCGGCACTTGAGATCGGTGTCCTTAACGCATATAAGAGATTCGGTTCAACATCGTTCGGACCGACTATCTACAGCATTGGCGTAGTCATTTCTGTCGCTTTATTTGCTGATGATAAGCCTGAAAGATTGAATCTTTGTATGGTGGGTATCATGGTCGCTGCCATTATATACTTCCTCTTTCAGTTCATTGTCGGTCGCGACAAGCTCAGAATGATCAGACCTAATCTTGATATCGGAAATCCTGAATTTAAAGCTCTGGTCAGACGAGCTATTCCGATACTTTTTTCTTCTTCCATCGTTCAGATCAATCTGATGGTTATGAGACGCTTTGCCAATAAACTTGACACAGGAACAGTAACCTGTTTTCAAAATGCGCAAACACTATGGCAGCTTCCGTACGGTATATTTGCCGGAGCAGTCGGAAATGTAATGCTTCCGTCTCTTTCTGCATTATATGCTGCCAAGAAATTTAAAGAGTCTTCCGAACTCTTGTCTTCAAGGATCAAGACGGCTCTTTTTATGACTATCCCTTCGGCAGGTTTTCTCCTGATAAACAGTTACGACATAATAAGGGTCTTGTTTAAGAACGGAAAATACACTGAGACGAGTGTTAAGCGTGCAGGTCTCATACTTATGGGATTTTGTGCTGCGATCGTCCTTCAGACAGTTGTTCTGTTGTTTAATCAGGCTTTCTATGCTTTAGGCAAGACTCGTGTACCACTCTTTTCGGGAATCATATCGCTTGTGTTTAATCCGATCTTCTGTATGATCTTCATGAAGATACTTGAAGATCCGGATAATAAGCTTAGAGTTTCCATGTCGCTCTCTCTTGCATATTCGTTGTCAAGTTTGATACAGATGTTGTTCCTTATCTGGCTCTATAACTCGAACAAGAAGCTGGCACCTCGTAATCTGTTGCCGTTTATTATCAAGAGTGGTATCTGTCTCGTTATGATGATAATCGTTATGATCATCCTTAATAAGGTGCTTCCTGACGCATCCGGATACGGTAAGCTTTATCAGATAATGTTTATCGGTGTTAAGGCGGTCGCTGCCTTTATCATCTACTTTATGGCTGCATGTCTTATCCGTATGAACGAGGCGCTCTACTGGATACGCAAAGTTACATCACGTTTGGGAGTTAAGATATGAAGATAAGATTTCTGTTTTTGGTCTTGTTCTTTGTCTGTCTCGGGCTGATACTTGGCTTTACCGCGGCTGATTTTTCGTCCAAGACGATAATCGGCGGTGCTGACGGACCGACTTTTATGTTCAGCTTAAGGCAGTCCGTGCTTTCACTCAAGGGAATGATCATATCCTGTTTGGGATTGTTTTCGCTTATTACCTTTATTGTAATGTCACTTAAGAAAGAATAAAGATATAATATAAGGACAAGACCTTTATGTATCTTTGGAGGTGACGTCTATGAGCAATTACGAGGAACTCAACAGGATCATCAATGAGTCAAAGCACATCGTGTTTTTCGGCGGTGCGGGCGTATCGACTGAGAGCGGTATTCCTGATTTCAGATCCAAGGACGGTCTTTATAATCAGCATGATGTCAGATTCGACAATTATTCGCCCGAATATCTCCTTAGCATAGATTGTCTTGAAGATGAGCCGAAGGTTTTCTATGAATTCTATCGCCAGAAGCTCAATGTTGACGGTATCGAGCCGAACGGAGCTCACATAATGCTCGCCAAGATGGAGAAGGCAGGCAAGCTTGACGGAGTCATCACACAGAATATCGACGGTCTTCATCAGAAGGCTGGAAGTGTCAATGTTCAGGAGATACACGGTTCGACACTGCGTAATTACTGCAAGCGCTGTCATAAAAAATATCCCGCAGATGCCATCTTTGTATCTGAGACTCCGATCCCGAAGTGTAAGATCTGCGGCGGAATGATAAGACCTGACGTTACTTTGTACGGCGAATCTCTGCCGTCAGATGCATGGCGCAATTCGGTCGAACTTATAGAAAAGGCAGATTGCCTTATAATCGGCGGAACATCTCTTGTCGTCAATCCTGCTGCATCTCTTGCAATGGGATTCCGTGGCAAGTACCTTATCATAATTAACAAGCAGGCTACTCCTGCCGATCGTATGGCTACTCTCGTGTTCCATGAGAGTATTTCCAAAGTGTTAGAGCAGATAGAGTTATAAGACCTTTTCGAAAAATAAAAAAACGCATATAAATTTGCTTCGAAAGCATTAACTGTCCCATTAATGGAAACTGTGATGTGTATAATGGAACAAAAATGAATTTTGTTCGTTTTTGTTGTTGACAAAAATCAGAAACAGAAATAAAATCATACACATAAGTGTGAACAAACGTTCGTGTGACAGGAGGCTTTTATGGCTAAGAGTAAAAATTCTACAAAATCCAGCGTATCACAGGTTTCATCAGATAATCAGGCCGAGCGTAAGAAGGCCTTGGATGCCGCTATGGCACAGATAGAGAAGCAGTTCGGACAGGGTGCTGTAATGCGCCTTGGCGACAAGGGTGTTCAGGAGATCGAGACTATCCCTACGGGTGCTCTTACTCTTGACGTTGCATTGGGTGTCGGCGGCGTACCGCGCGGACGTATCATCGAGATCTTCGGACCTGAATCTTCAGGTAAGACGACAGTAGCACTTCACATTGTAGCAGAAGCACAGAAGAACGGCGGTACATGTGCATTTATCGATGCCGAGCATGCTCTTGATCCTGTCTATGCAGGCAAGATCGGTGTTGATATCGATAATCTCCTTTTGTCCCAGCCTGACACAGGTGAGCAGGCACTCGAGATCACAGAGACACTCGTTCGAAGCGGCTGTCTTGACGTAATCGTTATCGACTCTGTTGCTGCTCTCGTTCCTAAGGCCGAGATCGAAGGTGAGATGGGTGATTCACATGTTGGTCTTCAGGCAAGACTCATGAGCCAGGCTCTTCGTAAGCTTGCTCCTGTAGTTTCCAAGTCAAGCACAGTTTGTATCTTTATCAACCAGCTTCGTGAGAAGGTCGGTATCATGTTCGGTAACCCTGAGACTACTCCGGGCGGACGTGCTCTTAAGTTCTTCTCATCCGTTCGTCTTGATGTTCGTAAGACAGAGACTTTGAGAAGCGGTTCCGATGTTATCGGAAGCCATACAAGAGTTAAGGTCGTTAAGAATAAGGTTGCTCCTCCGTTTAAGGAAGCAGAATTCGATATCCTCTATGGTGAAGGAATCTCCAATGAGTCTTGTATCATCGATCTTGCTGTTGAGAACAATATCATCGAGAAGAGTGGTTCCTGGTTCTCATATAAGGGTAACAAGATCGCTCAGGGTAAGGAAAATGTTCGTCTTTACCTTAAGGAGAATACTGAGATCAGAGACGAGATCGTTACTCTCATTCGTGAGTCTTACGAGCCTGCAGAGCAGTTTGTCGTAGAAGACGAAGTTGAAGAATATAACGAAGACATCGATATGCCGGCAGATGATGAGGATATCCTCGGAATCGACCTTTGATAAAGGTTGACGGATATGGATGCGTTTGATCAGGCATGCTCAGCTGCGATCTCTCATATCGGTTTTTCCGTATATTCGTCCGGTAAGATCAAGAAATATCTTTTGAACAAAGGATACGACATCGACATCGCTGCCGGTGTCGTTTCTTCTCTTATCGAACGCGGATATATTGATGATTATAAAGCGGCAGGGCAGGTGTTATTGTTCCGGAAAGGAAAGAAGAGAGAGAGCAGGGAATTTTCCCGTAAACGCCTTATAGAAGCAGGTATCGATCCTGATGTGGCAATTGATGTCGTATCGGATCTTCCTTCAGATGAAAGATCAGTCGTAGAACTTTTTGATGCTTCATTACCGGCTGTCGTTGATGAGGATGTACTTGATGATCTGAGGAAAAAGTCTCTTACTTTGGCTGCGAGAAGGGGATTCTCTTTTGAATGTGCCCAAAAGGGTTATGAAATTTGGCTTCATAATAGGCATAACTGACAAATCCTATAATTCTTTTAAAATCATTTTGGTTTGATATAATGCTATCGGTAAAGTGAGGTAGTTTATGTCAGAACGTACAATCAAAGTGTCTATGATTACTTTGGGATGCTCCAAAAACCTGGTGGATGCGGAGTGCATGCTTACTTTGGTGCGCCAAAACGGTTTTGAAGTTGTTGAGGACATAAACCAGGCTACGGATGTCATCATCAATACCTGTGGTTTCATCGAGAGTGCCAAGAAAGAGGCTATTGATACTATTTTGTCCGTTGCTGATCTTAAGAAGCCTAATGGTAATGTTGAACATATCATAGTTTCAGGCTGTCTTCCTCAGCGTTACGCTCCTGATATCCTTGAGTCAATGCCTGAGGTAGATATGGTACTCGGTACTTCTCATTATCAGGATATCGTTCCTGCCATCAACTCACTTTATAACGATGCCGATCCGGATAAGACTTATGTCTCAGAACCGGGCGGAATATCCCAGCTTATGACAAGAAGAGAGATCACAACATCTGGTTTTGCATGGCTCAAGATAGGTGAGGGCTGTCTTAACAGATGTTCTTTCTGTGCAATTCCTCTGATCCGCGGTAACTATATCTCCAGATCAATGGAAGATGTATTGGAAGAGGCTAAGGATATTGCATCCAGAGGCTTTAGGGAGATCATCCTTGCAGCTCAGGATACGACGAATTACGGTATCGATATCTATAAGAAACGTTCACTTCCGGTTCTTTTAAGAGAACTGTCCAAGATAGAAGGCATTGAGACTATCCGTGTAATGTATGGTTATATGGATGGTATCGATGATGAACTTATTAATGAGATCAAGAGCAATCCTAAGGTTGCCAAGTATCTTGATATTCCGATCCAGCACGGTGACGATTCCGTTCTTAAGGCTATGAGAAGGAGAGATGATGTTGCCAAGATCACCTCTGTCCTTGAAAAGCTCAGGAGCGAGATCCCGGGCATTATCATAAGGACAACAGTACTTGTCGGGTTCCCCGGTGAGACTGAGGAAGCGTTTGATAATCTCATCAACAATCTTAAGAAGTGGCGTTTTGACCGTTTGGGTTGTTTTGTATTCTCTCCTGAAGAAGGCACTACCGCATATGATATGCCGGATCAGGTTCCTGAGGATATAAAAGAAGCACGTTGTGCTAAAGTATATGAAGTTCAGCGGGAGATCTCTTCCGAACTTAATAAAGCAAGACTGGGTCAAGAGGTTATGGTTACTATTGATTCAGTTTCCGATGATGGTATATTTTATAAAGGTCGCAGCTACGGCGAAGCACCTGAGGTCGATCCCGAGATCTTTGTTGCGTCTTCTGACGGAGAACTTGAGCTCGGTAAGTCCTATAAGTGCAAGATCGTCGATGCATCCGACTATGAATTGACAGGAGTAACATTATGAATTTACCTAACAAATTGTCTCTTTTAAGGATAATTTTGATCCCGGTAACACTTTTGTTTATGTTGCCTATTTCGATCTACGGTTTTGAGCCGCAGGCTTGGAATAGCTTTATCGGCAATCACGGTCTGCTCGTTGCAGGCTTCATCTTTATAGTAGCTTCTCTTACTGATATGTTTGACGGTAAGATCGCTCGTAAGTATAACCTTATTACCAATCTTGGTAAGTTCCTTGATTCTCTTGCGGATAAGATGCTCATTATCGGTGTCCTTCTTGCATTCGTAGAACTTCACAGAGTTTCAGCATGGTGG
>CADCPU010000085.1 GCA_902803365.1 Oscillospiraceae bacterium | reverse complement strand
TTGCATTCATGGAGGGCGAATATATGGAAAAATCAAAAGTGTATTTCACTGATTTCAGAACGGGACTTGGCGTAAGTCTTACGGCAAAGCTTCAGAAGCTGATCAAGATGGCGGGCATCAAGAATATCGATATGGACGGAAAGTTCGTTGCGATCAAGATGCACTTCGGTGAACTTGGAAACCTTGCATATCTTCGTCCTAACTATGCAAAAGCGGTTGCTGACGTGATCAAGGAATGCGGCGGTCTTCCGTTCCTTACTGACTGCAACACTCTTTATCCTGGCAGTCGAAAACACGCTCTCGAGCACATGGACTGTGCAAATCTCAACGGATTTAATACCGTGACGACTGGTTGTCAGATAATCATTGCGGACGGTCTTCGCGGCACCGATGATATACTCGTGCCTGTTCCAAACGGCGAATACTGTAAGGAAGCTTATATCGGCCGTGCAGTTATGGATGCTGATATCTTTATCTCGCTTACGCATTTTAAAGGTCATGAGCAGGCCGGATTCGGCGGCGCGATCAAGAACATCGGTATGGGCTGCGGAAGCCGCGCGGGTAAGATGCAGCAGCATCAGAGCGGTCATCCTCATGTAAATGCCGATATGTGCAGGGGATGCAGAAGATGTTCAAAAGAATGCGGTTCTGATGCCATCAGCTATAAAGATAACAAGGCGTATATCGATGATTCAAAGTGCAAGGGCTGCGGCCGCTGTATCGGTGCCTGCGCATTTGATGCCATTGCGAATAATAACTGGAATGCAGCTTCGATGCTCGGCAGAAAGATGGCTGAGTATTCGGCTGCCGTCGTAAACGGAAGACCTCATTTTCACATCAGCCTTATAACGGATGTATCTCCTAACTGTGATTGCCACGGTGAGAATGACGCTCCTATCCTTCCTGATATCGGAATGCTCGCATCCTTTGATCCTGTTGCCCTCGATCAGGCATGCGTGGATCTGTGCCAAAAGGCTGAGCCTGTCAGAAACAGCCAGCTCGGTGACAATATGGCGAGCGAACATTTCCATGATCACGGCGATGTATGGCATAATAGTAATCCTAATGTCTCTTGGGAAGAGACTCTGGAGCATTCCGAGAAGATCGGATTGGGAACAAGGGATTACGAACTCGTTATCATGAAATGATCTGACCTGACAGAACTTCGCAAACTTGGAAATGTCCGGGACGGCTCCTGATCCTATAATGGCTTCAACAGGAGGTGAAAGGCATGGAATGGATATCATCAATGCAGCAGGCGATCTCTTATATCGAAGAGCATCTTTTGGACGAGATCAACTATGAGGACGTGGCGAAGCATGTGCACACTTCAAGCTACGAGTTTCATAGGGCGTTCAGCTTTTTGACCGGGATGACTGCAAATTGTTATATCCGCAACCGCAGGCTTTCGTTGGCAGCGCGCGAGATCGTAGAGACAGAAGCGAAGATAACCGACATAGCGCTTAAGTACGGTTATGACACATCCGAGAGCTTTACCAAAGCTTTCACGAGGTTTCACGGTATCGCTCCAAAACTTGCCAGGGAAAAGTCAGGTAAACTGGTGCTTTTCAATCCTATAGCAATCAAACTGACTGTTGAAGGAGGAAAGACAATGGATTACAGAATAGTTCAGACAGAAGCGAAGAAGTTTATCGCACTTGCAAGAAGTTTCAGTAACGAGATCATCAATGATGACGACAATCACGAAGTAGCGGATTTTTGGGGTGAATGCAATGCCAACAGTCTCTTGAGCCCGATATGGATGCTTAGGGAAGACGGCAAGCGTGATCTATACGGTTTATGCACTCCGACGGACAACGGTTCTGATACATTTGAGTACGGCATCGGCATCATCGTTGACGAAGACACTGCTCCGTACGATCAGGCTGAGCTTGAGAAAGCCGGCTTCAAGATCTGGGATGTCAACCCCGGCACCTATGTCGTCTTTGAGTGCATCGGTGAAGACGGTGACTGCATCACCGAGACTTGGTCGAAGTTCTACAAGGAGTTCTTGCCGCAGATGGGTTACGAAGCAGCCGATGAGACTGACTATGAACTCTACTTTGACGGCACCAGAAAGGATATCTTCTGCGAGCTTTGGATCCCGATCAAGAAGAAGTAAGTCTAAGTACCCGATATTAATTGACCTGAGGCCTTCGCGGTCTCGGGTCTTTTTTGCGTTTGGGTTTGCGTTCGGAGCGTTTTTACAACCTGGGGTTGTATTTATTTTCGTGCTCTGATATTTTTACAACCCAGGGGTGTAAAAACGATAACTGATACATTCTGACTGGCGGATGCGCCAGTAGTTCGGTACAATTAAACCCGACGGATCACGATAAGGGAGAGGCGGATATGGAGTTAATATTTGAGACTGAACATTTGCTGGTGAGGCGCTTTCGAAATGAGGATGCGCAGAGGCTTTTCGATAACCATCTGGAGGCGGAGGTAAAGGAATGGATCCCGAACGAGAGTTATGCGGATCTTGAGGAAGCGAAGGGCGCAATAGAGTTCTTTGGCGACTGCGTTGATAATGATCATCTGCCGTATGTCCTGGCGGTCGAGCTGAAGGATACTCATGAGCTTATCGGGGATACCGGTATCAATGAAGTTGAGGGAAGAGAAGGCGAAGTCGAGATCGGATATACTGTTTGCGGGAAGTACAGCGGCAGAGGTTATGCTACCGAACTCGTGAAGGCCATGACGGAGTTTGCGTTTGAACGGTTCGGTGTTGAGGCGATCTACGGCCGCGTGATGCACGGGAACGATGCTTCGGTCAGAGTGCTTCAGAAGAATGACTACACCTATGTGACGGAAGAGTTTGGTGCGGAGGATGATCCGTATAACAGGGGAATGCTGATATACGTTCACCGTAAATAAGATTGCCACTTGCGGGAATCTCGTATGTATGATTTAATCCTCGTGTGAAACCCTTTTAATTTGTGACTTTGTTCTTGTAAGACTGCCATCTGAAGGCGGTCAATATTTGTTATAAAGAATAATGTCTTTCCAAAAACTAATTTAACAGAAAAACTTATCGATCTGAAACGCTGTTTCCGGTCTTGTTATTGGCGTACAGATTTCAGATGCGTGAATATATTGGAGATTAATATGCAATTAATACATGATTACAGAAATGACGAAGGATTGAGAAAGTCCTTCAATGAACTGGCCGTTAAGATTTTCGGCCTGGATTTTGAGAATTGGTATAAAAACGGTTTTTGGCAGGATAACTATACCCCTTACTCGATCGTTGAGGATGGTAAGGTCGTATCCAATGTCTCGGTCAATACTTGCAACATGAATTACAGAGGCAAGATCGTGCGCCTTATCCAGCTCGGTACCGTTATGACCGATCCCGAATACAGGGGCAGAGGTTATGCGAGGATCCTTATGGAGCAGATAATCAA
>CADCPU010000084.1 GCA_902803365.1 Oscillospiraceae bacterium | reverse complement strand
GAATACCAGAAAAACGGTTCTCTCACCGTCACCAAGTACGGCAGCAACGGTCAGACAGTCGCAACATCTTCAAGACCCGGCAACTATCTCGAGTTCACACCGAATCCTGACGAGGGTTACTTCCTCTCATCGGTACACGTCGCATCCGGCAACAAGAAGATCACATGGTACGACGAAGAAGACTCATTCGGCTTCTATATGCCTGATGGCAAGACAAACGTCATGGCAGATTTCGAACCGTTATCGAAAACGACCGAGACCGCACCTGAAAGCGGCCTCTACCGTGAGGTATGGGAATACAAGGACGGCAAGAAGACAGGCAAGAAGCTCTACGTAGAAACAACAGGTTATTTCTTTAACGGCGAGAAGGAAGAGTACGCCAAGGACGAGCTCCCTGACTACCGCTTCTATACGGCAGACGGCATCAACCTCGTAAGAGGCTTGCAGTACACGATCACAGATTCCAAGGAGAAACTCTCCGGCGGCAAGATCAAGCATACCCTCACATTCAAGGGCGTCGGCCAGTTCCAAGGCGAAGGCATCTATAAGGGCGAAGCATCGATCACATATATCGAGAACGTTTTCCTTAAGCCTTCTACAACACCTGAAGTAACACCGACAGCTGCTCCTACGGAAGCACCTGCTGAACCTACGGCAGCTCCTACTGTTGCTCCTACAACAGCTCCGACAGTTGAGCCTACAACTGCTCCTACTGTTGCTCCTACTACAGCACCTGAGCCTACAGTCGCTCCTACAGTTGCTCCTACAACAGCTCCTTCCAAGGATGACTTCACGGTAACAACAGGCGCAGCAAAGGCACAGGGCTACACAGACTATGCTTCAGGCAAGAATGTATATGCACTCGACTTTACGATGAATAACGTAAACGGCACTACTATCACGGCAGGTAAGATCGAGCTCGAGTTCGACGCTCCTATCGCAGCCTACATGTACGGTGCTGATATCGGAAACAAGACAGTAACTATCGATCCTTCAAATCCTAAGAAGGTGATCATCGAATTTACTACTTATGATCCGAATGGTGTTAACTACAACCTTTCATCCATGCTCGCTATCGCAGCAGACACAACAGGTGATCTTAACTGCGTAAGCGCAACGGTAAGCGTTACCAAGAAATAAGCCATCTGATACCCCAAAATCATATTATCAACAGAGGACCCCTTGTGCAGGAAAGACGCAGGGGGTTTTCTGTTGCTTACATACCCGTGATAACTTTTGCCTATAACCTTGAATCAGATTTATGAATTAGACGGAACTCCTGACCTGTTGTAGCATTGCGGTAAGAAAAAATCACATTCGCAAAGGAGAAACAACATGAGACGAATCGCATTACCTGATATATTCAATCCCACAAGCGCGGAGGATTATCTTAACGGTGCCATAGAGACCGCAAAGTGGATCAAGAACCACGAGATCAACGACGGGAAAGGTCGCCACTGGCCGGTCAGCATCAAGCAGGCAGAAGCCGACGGAGATGTTATCAAGACTTACCTCAACGACCGCACTCTTTATTCAGGCGCTGCAGGAATCGGCTTTTTCTTTATCCAGCTTTACGAAGTAACGGGAAACAGCGAGTACCTTGAAGAAGCAAAGGCAGGTGCCGAGTATCTGATCAACACTTACGATCCGGAGCTGTCGATCAAGCCGGGTCTTCACACCGGAACCGCAGGCGAGGGCTTCCTCGCACTGAACCTCTACGATAAGACTTCGGATAAGAAGTATCTTGATCACGCTATCCGCATCGCAAACGACATCTATGAGAAAGGTATCAAGGAAAATGACCTCATCCATTGGAAGGGACTTTACGATTACATGGGTGACGGAAGTGTCGCAGTTTATTGGATAAGGATCTATAAGATAACAGGCGACACAAAGTTCCTTGACTATGCGAAAAAGGTCCTTGATTCCATCCTCGCTCTTCGCATCGAAGACGACGAAGATACGATCCACTGGAGCCTTCTGAACATCCACAACTTCTTCCCTGAAGTTCCGGACAGCGGTGTCATCGCAAACTTTGCACACGGAACATCAGGCATCGTATATCTTCTTACGATACTCTATGAAGCAACGAACGAGCCTGAATATCTCCGCTATGCCGAGCGCGGCATCAACTATCTTGAGAAGATCGCGATAAAGGACGAGGATTCCTCTATCATCCCGTACCTCTATCTGCCTGACGGCCAGGATCCGTTTAATGTCTATTACTTAGGTCTCTGCCACGGCCCTGTAGGTTCTGCTGTAGTATACAGAAAGCTCTACAAGGTAACGGGAGATCAGAAGTATCTTGAAGGCTACAAGAGATTTAACCGGGCGCTCATAAAGGCAGGCGTTCCGGAGAAACGTTCACGCGGTTATTGGAACCACTGCATCTGCTGCGGTGAATCAGGCTTCCTCCTGCACTTCCTTACAGATTCGGATCTTATCCCGGGCGGTATCAATCAGGCACTTGCCGCAAGGACGGCAAACGATATCCTGCACGATGCCTTTGTTGATGAGAAGGGCCGCCGCTGGTACGACGCTTGGACTCGTGTAACGCCATGGGATGTCGATTCCAATCTCGGTCTCTTTATCGGTGATGCAGGCAACGCCTCTGCCCTCTTGTCGCTCTATGCCAAGAACAAGGGTATTAAGATCACGACGCTGCCTGAGTTTGAAGTTTGAACCTATCGCCAGTGAACCTAGGGGCTACCGGGCAGTCTCATCTGACAGGGCTCAGTGAACCTAGGGGCTACTGAGCAACCTCATTTGGCTGTTGCTGAGTGAACCTAAGGGCCACTGGAAAGTCTCATTTGACAGGTTCCAGTGAACCTATGGGCTACTGAGAAATCTCATTCGACGGTTCTTGAGTAGCCCTAGGGGCTACTGAGCGATCTCGTTCAGCAGGCCCTAGTGAACCTAGGGTTCACTGGCCCACACAAATCCGCGACAAAAAAGAACTCCGGTCAAATCATCTTGGCCGAAGTTCTTTTTTAATAACGGAATCGGAATCCCAAATTACTCACTTGTACATACCTTTAAAAAGGGTTATCTCTTCAAGAACCTCATTCCTGAACTGATTCTGAAGTTCATTTGCCTCATTAACGAGGTCTTTTGCCTGTGCTGCCATTGCTGCCTTAAGAGGCAGAGCACCTTCTGCAGCCCTTTCACACTCATCAGCGATCCTGTCGATGATCATCTGATTGTTGTGGTGTGTCTGGAAATCCTCCTTGAGTCTGAGGGCGAAATCCATACGGTTCTTCTCATTTTTCTCGCTGAAACCTCTCAAAGCAGGTGCCGGAAACGACTCGATCAACGCCTGCAATTCCTCCACGAGATTCAACTCAGCCTTATACTCTCTAGTCTCCATACTTTCTCCTATCCGGGTAAATTTTAACCAATACATTTTGTCTACTAATAGAATGATAAACATAATCATTTTCGTAGGAAGAAACGTAATGTTAAGAGTATGTAATGGATTTTAATACACTTTTTTAATCAGCTCGAAAAAGGCAAAATATCTGATATTTTACTCAAGAATATAAGATAATTGTATGAAAAATCAGGCAAGATTCTCCTCGATCACAGACCATATTATCTTGGCAGCAAACTCGGCTCCCAAAGCGGATGCATGTGCACCGTCCTCTTCATACATCTCGATGTCAGGATAAGAATCAACATAAGTCCACCAGGACTCACCTACAGGAGCAAGGAGCGCGTTAACAGAAGAAGCGATCTCGCGATTGGCTTCGTTCATCGAATCTTGGACATCGCGCTCTTCTTTCCTGGACCAGGTGCCGTATATGACCACGCGACTTCCGGCTTCAGCAGCCCATTCAGCAATGGTCTTCACTGCAGCCTCATAGTCCGCCATATGCTTCAAAAAGCGTGAGTGCTCCTGAAGCACGACGTAATCGTAAGCACCGTGAAGGATATTGAACTTCGTCTGCGCTTCCTTGACGTGATTAGCAAGAAACCAGTTCCCGTGCGCGAGCATCGTCACATCACAAGCCAGCCCTGCTTCCTTAGCCATCTCTTGAACCAAGGCAGGAACTTCGTGATTATATGTGTGACTGTTACCAACAAATAGAATACGCATCTTACTCATCCTCATCATCCCATGTGTAGAAGATCCCCGATATTCCTTCGCGGCAGGCTTCATCATATGCCTCCAGAGAATCGGCATCCTCCTCGTCCTCTGTATACTGTTCTCTAGTAACAACAGATATATCTTCAAGGCCGATATATTCCCAATCCTGGTCCTCGGCATACTCCTTGGCAGCCTCGATGGCTTCCTGCTCTGATTCTGCCTTTACCCAGCAGTTAAGAAATGCGCCTTCGTATTCTTCATTCTCATCTGAAGGAGCAACCTCCAGCATTACCCAATATATCTTCATCTCATTCCCCTCGCCACGATAGAGTTACTTCTTCCAATACCAGGCCGGAGTATCACCGAAGTTCTCGAAAAGGATATCGCCCATCCGCTCGCGTATTGACACACAGAACTTCGCGAGATCCGCCAGCTTCTCCGTTACTTCGTCGGCGCTTTCAACATGAACATAGGTTTGCGTGCTGTGAATATCGAAATTATATCCTTGCGCATTAACATAAAAGTAAAAGCCCTTCGGAGTCGACTGCGTCCTGTCTATCAGGAGCGTGTATTTATACATGTGGTCGTCAAAGCTCTCAAGGCTGTTCATTCCCGGAAGCAGGCCCTTGTTGCTGAGAAGTTCAAAGCCCGTGTCTTTGAATGCAGCCTTGAGCTTTTTCTTTTCAGTCAGGAGCTTGATATACTCTGTCTCGAAGCTGTTGAACTTCTCTTCATAACTGCTCCCCACATATTCGGATAACATAGTTTCCAGCTTCATCAGGCAATCGTCCTTTTTCTTCTGGAGCTCCTTACTCTTCTCAGGCGATTCTATACAATCGCGCATATATTCTTCCGGCTCACCCAGATAAGGCCTTAAGCGATCAATGATTACCGACGTGTCACGAGGCTCTCCGTCAGTCGTTGCTTCGATTATCACCTCAACACGATTAAACTTATTTCCGTCATCATAATTTCTTCTCATGATTATCAGGTCATTGAACATCCTGAATCCTTCTATCTTTTGAGGCTTACCAAGAAAAAAATCTCTATAGTAATGCGGATGGATACATGTCTCTCTGACTCCGTCGCCAAACCAGTCTATCTGATCAAACAATACAGAACCGGTAACGTTAAGCCCACGCGGAATCTTGGAGAAGATCTCAAAGATATCATCCCAATCTTCACTATCGACATATATGTTACCCTTATCCCACTCAGGAGACAGGCTCGAAAGCCAATCCCAATCCGGGCGCTCCAAACCTTGCTTCGCCGGATACTGATACTTCTTAAGCTTCGGATATCTTTCTACGACCACAGGTATTTTGGTCAAATAACTTCCTATACTGAAGCCCACCTTCTTATATGTAAGCCCGAGATCCCCAAGCATCTTATCAAGATGCGCCTTGGT
>CADCPU010000083.1 GCA_902803365.1 Oscillospiraceae bacterium | reverse complement strand
GTCTACGTTTGCGCATTTATCCAGAAGGATCCTGACGGAAGTATAGAACATGATGTCAGGCTTACCCGTGTCCTGATGAAGTTCACCGCCATTTATAGAGAGGACTGATACACCCAGCCCTTTCTCGTTGATTCCGTCGAAAACAAGATACGGCAGAGCAGCAATAAGGAACCTTCCCACAGGAGAATCAGGAGAAATCATGCCTTCTGAGGAGCCGACACCCATGACAAAAGGCGTGGTAATACCAAGCGACGAGTAGCCGTCATCAGGGTTACTGTATACAACGACAGTATCAGCCTCGGGGTGATCGAAGTTACGACCGAAGATATTCTCCCCTGCTGCGTTCTTGGCAAAGAAAGACGAACAGCCGAAGTAGGATGAATCGAATTCGATCGGGATGCCGTACATGATATCGTCAAGGACAAAATCGATGAAGCCGTTAATATTGGAGATATTGGCATCCAGAAGCTTGTCAGTATGTTTACTCGAATAGTTGGTGAGTGAATACATCTGATCTCCGTGCTTCTTTATCGTGAACATCGAACGGAAGATACCGAAGAACATAAAGAATATTACTATTATAAAGCCAAGTACCGTTACAGGGACCACATACCTCTTCTTCCATCCGAAGATTAAACAGAGATCAACGACGAGTGCGAAGGCCGCTATCACTATACCCGGGTACAGGAGCAGACTGAGATCCTCATGAGATTCCTCAGTAACAAGCTCGATCTTCCAGTGTGTCAGCGTACTCGAGTCGACCTCGATCGCTTCTTCAAGAGTCTTGCCGAGCGCTTTTTCGAGCTTATCGCGGACAGGCTCGTACCGCTTATAGAATTCAACGATCGCGCCATGAGCTGATTCCTTGCTTTCCTCAAACTCTTCATCGCTCATATAAGTAACGATGCCTGTAAAGCCCGGACCGTATCCGGAAACTATGTAGTCTTCTACCTTCTCCTCCATCTGATCAGGAACAAAGGCAATGACCGAAGCAAGTTCTTCTTCCGTCTCACCAAAATATAGGATCATGTGATCGTCGTCGATCGGCATGGAGCTGTTGAACTTAAGACAGAAGTGTTTGCCGCTTTCTTCTGAAGTCGCATTTTTTGCATCAAAAACGGGATACTCCGTGCCGTTGTTCTTGGGATCTTTAAAGTAGATGCCGAGCCCGATCAAAACAAGCCCGATAATCAGGATCACAGTAGTGATCAAGACAGCTTTCTTATTCATAGTTTCCTTTTCCGTTTCCATACTCGTGATAGAATATATCCAAAATAACATATAAAGGGACCATCTATCAAATGAAGATATACTTTGCTCCGCTCGAGGGCATCACTAACTGTCTATTCCGCAATACATACGAAGAGATCTACGGCAATATCGATAAGTACTTCGCGCCGTTTATCTCGCCATGCGAGAATTATTCCATGACGCCCAAGGAGAAGAAGGATCTCACGCCAGAGAATAACAAAGTGGCGAACCTGGTCCCTCAAATCCTGACGAACAAGTCCGAGCTTTTTATCAGAGCAGCAAAAGAGCTCAAGGAAATGGGATATAAGGAAGTTAACTTAAACCTCGGCTGCCCTTCAGGAACGGTATGCGCAAAGAACAAGGGTGCGGGATTTCTTAAGGATAAGGAAGCGCTTAAGACTTTCCTGGACGACATCTATTCCTATAGCGAATCAGATAACATGAAGATCTCGCTCAAGACAAGGCTTGGCTATGAAGAGCCGGATGAGTTCTATGAACTTATGGAGATCTTTAACAGCTTCCCTGTTAGCGAACTCATAGTCCACCCCAGGATAAGAGCAGACTTTTATAAGGGCGAGCCGCGCAAGGAATACTTCGAGTACGCAATGGAGCATTCCAATAATCCGCTCGTATATAACGGCAACATCTTTACCTGCAAGGATTACGATGAGAGATCTGATACCATAATGCTTGGACGAGGCATAATAGCAGATCCGTCACTGGCAGATAAGCTCAAGGGACAAGCAACGGAGACCGACTTCACTAAACTTCGCACTTTGCACGACACACTCTATAACGAATATAAGAAGATAATGTCACCTGACATCAATGTCCTTTTTAAGATGAGAGAGCTTTGGACTTATTGGCAGTCCCTGTTCGACGGCGCAGAACGCGACATCAAGAAACTCCTCAAGGCAAAGAAATATGCAGAATATGAGGATATCGCTTATAAGCTGCTTAAGTGATGTTTGAGCTGTTCAATCCTGATAATAAGAACTTATGTACAGGGATTACTTCGATCGTATATCCGTCTCTTTCCAATATCTTCTCTTCTTCATAAGTTACTATCATCAACCGCTGCTTCTCTTTAGTTCTCTCCGCGAAAACGATCAAGTTTTTCACTTCGCGTTCTTCAGCTTCACCTAAAGAATATGCCACCTGTATTGCAGTGTTATCTTCCGGAAGATAGAAATCTATATCTACTCCCGTACTGCTCGACTTATAGTAATAGACGTTCTCGTCCTTAAGTCTCTTAAGATAGACTGCAACAGTGTTCTCCAAAAGCGCAGACTTTTTATCTATGAGGAACAGCGACAGAAGGCCGTTGTCAAAGAAATAAAACCTCGGTTTCCCTTCTTTTTCAGCAAACTTAGATACGTAATTCTTTGTTTTGAAGAGCAGATAGGCATTCTCAGCATAAGAAGAATACTCAATTATTGAGTCAGTTGATGTCTTTACCCCCACAGCTTTCACATTACCTGCAAGCGTTGTGTATGACACCTCATTCATAACTGTCTCTGCTATCTTCTTCATCATCAGTCTGAGAGCCAATTTATTTAAGACCTTCTCGCGCTCGACGATATCTCCAAGCAGCACTTTCTCATATACAGTCTTTATGTATTCACGTTTATTTACAAGCAATTGGATTTCCGGAAAACCTCCATCAGAGATATATTCCTCGCGCGCCCTCAATATCTTGGCATTCTTTGAAGTTGTCAGCAATGCAGATTCATCATGTGCGATCTTCTTATAATCAAGAACTTCAGCAAAAGAAAACGGCATTATCATCTTAGGGATGTACCTTCCGCCCAGTGTACTTGCCATTTCTGAACTGAGCATCTTGGCGTTGCTTCCGGTAATCTGAACATGTACCTTTTGATCGGCAAGTCTTCGCGCAAAGTGTTCCCATCCTTCAACATTCTGTATCTCATCAAAGAAATAATAAACAGTCTTACCGTCTGCGATTTCATGAGCCGTCTCAACGATGTCATTAAAATCTTCTGTTGCAAAACCCAGTAATCTGTCATCTTCAAAATTGATATATATGATCTGAGACCAATCACAACCATTATCGATCAAGTCTCTTACCATCTTATACAAAAGCGTAGATTTGCCCGCTCTTCTGAGGCCGACCAATATATAGTTGAGATCTTTCTCAAAAAAATAATCTCTATCTATGATGTCGGCATTCTTTATAACTTCATTTTGATCAAGAACAACTCGTTTGATTATTGTGTGATTCATGGTATTTCCTCACTTATTGGCATACAAAACAGATGATTTTTGGTTACATTTTATCGTCTGCGCACGACAAAATCAACGTTTTTTATCGTCTGC
>CADCPU010000082.1 GCA_902803365.1 Oscillospiraceae bacterium | reverse complement strand
GTCGGAGTGCTGTCCTGAAGTGCGGATGTTGTCGTATTATCTGTCTTTTTGTTCGGCGCATCTGCCGAATCGTTTGTGTCTTTGCCTGCGTCCGCGAAAACGGATGTCGTAGGCGTAGCCTGAGGCTTGTCTGTAGCTGTAGGTGCAGGTGTTGCTGTTGCTTCAGCGGAAGATGAAGGAACAGGTGTTGCAGTTACAGCTGTTGTTGCTGCAGGGCTTGGTGTTGCTGTCGGAGCTTCCGTTGCTGTAGGTGCCGCAGTAGGTGTTAAAGTCGGAGCTTCTGTCGCCGTAGGGATAGGTGTGGCAGTAGGTGTAGCCGTAGGCGTCGGAGTTGCTGTCGCTGTAGGTGTAGGAGTCAGCACTTCGTTATTGACGTCGACCTTGGAATTAGGGTTGCTCTGGAGAGTGAACGTCTTGGATGAAGCGCTTCCTGATACGGATGCGAAATGGCACTTCTCACCGAGGTTTGCGGATGATTCTTCGATCGTGAATTCGAAGTTTCTGTGCTCGAATCCCGAGATCGTCATCGTTGAATCCTTATCGAGGCTGAAGGTGATCTGACCTTCCTTGGATGTCTTAACGGTGGAAGGAACGGAAACGTTACCGTCCTTGTCTGTCTCAGTGAGGATGACATCCTCGTTAGCCCAAAGTCTTCCTGCCGTTAAGTCTCTGATCGTAACGGTGAACTCGAATCCGAGCGTCTCGTCCTCACCGTTAAAGTCGTATGACTTGCCGTCTGCATCTACGACGCGCTTTGTGATGGAGACTTCGGAATCCTCGATCTTGTAAGCTGCACCGATGAGTTCCTGGATCTCGTTGTTTGCCGGGATGTAGATATAAGCATCGTACTCGCTGAAAGGGAACTTTGCTGACTCGCTGTCGATGATATCGAGGATCGGCTTGATCGTGTTGTTGTAAGTATATTCATCGCTGTTCGGAAGATTATTGTTTTCGAGGAGGAGTTCGATCTCGGTACCGAAGGTCTTGTTCATGGATTCTTCGTTGAGCCTTGCAGCCCAGATGAATGACTGCCAGCCTGAAGGTGAGTGCATATACTCGTTATAGACCAGTTCAAGGGCCTGATTGGATTCGTCCTGTGCCTTCTGAAGTGTGAGGGCGGCGATCGTATCCTTTTCGAGAAGGATAGTTAAGATCCTCCTCTTGGTCGTCTCGTCAAAGCGCTCGAATTCGGAGAGCTTGTGTCTCGTAAATGTTGTGGCGCGATGACCTTCAGTCTTCGGAGTTCCTTTCTCAAAATCCGAGCAATAGAGCCACTGGCCTACCTTATTGCCGAATTCGTCCTCGGCATTATAGATGTATCTGCCTTGATCAGTGACCTCGGTAGTGTCGTTGTTGTAGCCGTCGAAATTATATGTGGTCTCTCCACCTTCGTCGGCAAATGAAGCAAATGGGATAAAAGCGCAAAGTGAAAATCCGATCACAGCGGCTGCTGCGACGGATGCCAAACGTCTGAACCTCATGCATATACTCCTTTTCGTTAAAATATTCAAACTCAATAAACGAATATTAACAGGGTGATTATAATAAAATCGATATAAATGTCAACAAATGTTGCCAAAATGCAACATAATCATTTTCTGTATGACAAATATGAGGATTGCACTATAATGTGGATATGCAAAAGATCTCGTCTGACATCGTATGGTTCCGTTGGGGTTTCTCAGTTGTCCTGATAGTCGTATCAGGTCTTATCACTCTGCTCACGGGACAATACGGAGCGACGCTTTGCTGGATCGCGGCGATGCTGTTCCTGATAACGGCGGCGACCGTTTTTGACGAGAAAAGATCAGGAACGATATTTAAGATACTTGCAAGCTTCCTGTCACTGGCTGCGATACCGCTGTCAGCATTTGCCTGGTGGTCAGGCCTTCCGTTTATGGTAACGGGCGAGCTCTTTAATATCAGAAAGCCTGTTATAAAGATCCTGATCGCGAGCTTTGGTGTTGCAGCGGGTCTTACACTCAGTTTTTGCATGGGAAGCGCGACGATCAACTCGATCATACTGGCGATCGGTGCGGTCGCGGTCTACGGCATAGTATCGGCATTCTTTGAGAGACTGCAGCGCCTTAACGAGGACTACGAAGATGCGCTCAAAAAGGCGGCGCTCGACAGCTTTACCGAGCGAAAGCTTCGCGAAGAACTGTCATATAAGATGGCGGAAGAAGAGATGAACGCGAGGCTCCTCGAGCGCGAGAGGATCAGCCGCGACATACATAATTCTGTAGGACATACACTGTCTGCCGCGTCAGTTACGATCGATGCAGCCAAGATATTGGTCGACAGCGATAAGGATCAGGCAAGAGCCAAGATGACCGTCGCAAACGACAGGATCAAGGAGAGCATCGATTCCATAAGAAGTGTGGTAAGGACGCTGAACGACAAGAACAATGCGGTCCTCGTCAAGGATTACATGAGGTCGCTGGCGGAGCTTACATCGAACTTCGCGATGGATACGGACGTTAAGGTCTACAATAACTTCGAAGACATAGATGACGAAGGTTCGATCGACATCTCGCTCGCATCCTTCATATCAGGCGCGTTGTCGGAACTTCTGACAAACGGCTTAAAGCACGGCAAGGCGACCGTGTTTGTTATAATGTTCACGCTCGATCCGAAGCACATACTCTTCAAGGTCCAGGACAACGGCAAGGGCTTTGGGGACATCACGAGCGAAGAGGAGCACAGGCTCCTTGACGAAGGCTTCGGATTAAAGAAGATAAAAAGTCATGCGGCATCTCTCGGAGGCAGTCTTCAGATAGACGGCAGTGACGGATTCAAGGTCACCTGCGATCTGCCCCGCATAGAAGTCGAAGGAGGTAACGATGGCATCGCTGATACTGGTCGATGACGAACCGCTCTTAACTGAAAGCCTTGAGATAATCCTGACTCTCCGCGGAGGTCATGAGGTAATAGGGCGCGCCCAAAACGGACTTGAGGCCATCGATATCCTTCGCTCAAAGAAGGCGGACTTGATGCTCGTCGATCTCAACATGCCGCGTATGGGCGGGATCGAACTTATCAGGAAGGTCCACGCAGAATACCCTGACATCAAGATCATCGTGCTCACGACTTTCTATGACGAGAATAATATCGCTGAGGCAATAGCGGGCGGCGCGATCTCATACCTTTTGAAGGACTCCGGCAAGGACGCGATCTTGAATGCCGTCGATCAGGCGCTCAAAGGTCAGAGCGTTCTTGATAACAAGGTCATGCAAAAGCTCACTGCCATGATGAGTTCGGGTATTGATAAGAAGGCATCATCCGATCCTTATGCGGGACTTGATCTGACGGACAGGGAGAAGGAGATCTGTAAGCTCATGGCCGACGGACTTACGAACAGTCAGATCGCATCGCTCCTCTTTATCTCCGAGGGCACGGTCAAGAATTATATTTCTTCTATCTACGACAAGTTCGATATCCACGACAGAGCCAAGCTCGTATCCGTACTTAACAGCTGATATATGACCGTGGTCATATGAGATAATGTGACCGCAGTCACTGTCGATATCATGCCGATAAATGTTATCTTATCAGCGTGAGGTGACAGATATGAGGAAAAGATACATAGTCTTATTGGTCTTATCATGGGTCCTTATGGGAGGGGCCTACTTTGTCGACAGGTATTTGTTACATGTTCCGACAGTGATCGCATACGTGCTTTCTGGCTTGGCAGCCGTTATGACGGTCTTATTTATCCTTAAGTCAGGTGCTCGAAAAATGAGGATCGTCCTGCCGATCATCTCTGCACTGGCGATATTGATCTTCATCATGCCGGGTGTCATCATGAATCCTTATTGGAACAGCGTAAATTACCTGGTAAACGGCTACGACAAGGCTCAGCCCTACGATCACATGCTCTCGTCCGAAGAGGCAGTAGAAGATCTCGAGGTTGCGGTAAAGCATCTTAAGAAGGCTCATCCGCTGCTGAAGGACGGATTCCCGCAGGAGATGCAGGATCGTTACGACAAGGTAAGTTCAGAGCTCAAGAATACTTCTGAGATATCGGTGAGCGACTTAAATAAGAAGATAGAGTATATATTTACTTACCTTAATGACGGCCATACTTATACGCTGCCTCTCTATGATTTCCATTTTCTCAAGGCTTACTATGACGGTGCTTTCGCCAAGAAGGACATTGTTGCTGTAAACGGTGTTCCGATGGATGAGATCTTAACGCGCGCCAAAGATCTCTACAGCTACGAGATGGAGAGCTGGGAACTTGTCATGGTAAGAGATCAGCTCGTGACGCTCGAAGGTCTGGTATATATGGGATTTGATACGGAGAAGGTTACTTATACGGTCGAAGCAGACGGTGAGGAGAAGGATCTTACTTATACTGCAGCTGACTTCGTAACTTCGGATAAGCTCGAGATAAAGAGCAGCGGCGAAGAGAATGAGTTTGTCAGATACAGTATTGATGAAGAGCACAGTCTTGCTCTTATGGTGCTGGACAAGTGTATCGACGATGAGACATATGAGGATACATTGAAGTCGATGTTTACGGAAGTGAGGGATAAAGGGATCAAAAATGTCGCAGTCGATATCAGGAATAACGGCGGCGGATCGGATGCGGTAGTGGGCGCGTTTTTCAGGTATCTTGATATTGATTCCTATAACATGATGGGAGTGACCATGAGAAGAGGCCCGTTTGTTTTCGAGTTCGCCAACAGTGACCCCGTCAAGAACGACAGGATAGACGAACTCACGTTCAAGGGCGACGTATACCTTCTGACATCACCGTCGTCGTTCAGCTCCGCTATGATCTTCGCGCAGTACGTGAAGGACAACCATCTCGGAACGCTGGTAGGCGAGGCGCCGGGCAATGATGCCAACGGAAACGGAGACATCGTGTGCTACACACTTCCGAATTCGGGCATCTTGGTATCCGTATCGACCAAGCACTGGCTAAGGGCAGACAGGAATAATCCGAGCGGAGTCGTAGAACCCGACATTGAATGTGATTCAACTTTTGCATTGGACAGATTATATGAGATCTTGGAGGAGAAGAAATGAGTAAGGAAATGAGAACGCTCTCGCCGCTTCCTTATATAAAGAATAACCGCGGCAGGGTAATGGGTCTTGTGATAAGCATGGCTCTGTTCGGAATGATGGTATATACGCTCGGATACTTTCTGGGCACGATAAGGGAACCGTTCGATGAGCCGGTCCTGGGGCCATTGCGATACATGACGCTCCTATATGAGGATGTAACGGAATATGCCGATGAACGCACGGAAGAGACTGATTGGGAAGAGTGGGCCAAGACAGGACTTGCCAGAGAAGCTGAAGTGCTGGCAAAAGACTGCGGCCAAGACGTCATCGTTGTAAGGCAAGGCGTCTACTCGATCGACAGTTCCGTGGGTAATCACACCATGCCGCTCGTCTATTTTGAGGATACGGATGATATGCAAAAGTATATCGATAAGCTTGGCTGTAAGCTCGTTGAAGGACGCCTGCCTCAAAAGCCCGGCGAACTCCTTGCGGCGAAGAAGACGATCATCAACTGCGGAGACGAGCTTAACGCATATATCTCCAAGGACTATAAGGTAGTCGGCCAGGTGGATTCCGATTACTATCTGCTGTTCGGTCTGCCTCTTGAGGAAGAGAACAACTTCATGTGCGCGATCCTTCACGATGATGACGGCGTCGACTACGATCAGGTGCTGACCGACAAGGGGCATGAACTTGAATTCTGTGTGTCCTATAAGACTGCATCAGACGGGATCGCGACAAGCTTCGGATCATTAGATCAGATCAGACAGATCTTCACATATGTATCGGTGGCGCTCCTTCTGATCTGCGTGACGGTGGTATTCAGCCTTCATATCCTGGACAGGCATGAAGAGTGGTGCCTGTTAAACTCGATAGGTTTCTCGGTTGCTGATATCTATAAACTGGCGCTCAAGGAGACTTTGGTATGTATGGGTATCGCCTTTGCGGGAACTACGGTGCTGACTGTCGTGGCGGTCTTCGCGATAAAGACGTTCATCTGTGATCCGCGTGCTCTGTCCGTGCGTGAACTGAGGCCCGAAGACCTGCTTCTCGTGCTTGAAGTCTACCTGACGGTATTCGGCTTCCTGCAGATACCGATATTCAGTGAACTTCGCAAGATAACGACAGTCGACGATATAGAATGAGGAGGCATATATGTTTGAACTTAAGAATGCAACGATGATATACGACATAGACAAGGAAGAGAAAGTCTATGCGATGAAGGATATAAACATCAACTTCCCGGACAAGGGTCTTGTGGGAATAATCGGTCCGTCGGGCTCGGGCAAGTCGACAATGATGTACGTCATGTCGACACTCAAAAAGCTCACTGACGGTGATGTCATCTATAACGGCAGATCCCTCAAGAGTATCAATGATTCAGAGCGTCAGGACTTAAGGCGCAACGAGTTCGGCTTTGTCTTCCAGAGGCACTATCTCGTAAGCTATCTCACTTCGATCGAAAACGCGATCATCGCATCCACGATGCCCGTTAAAGAAGCCCGCGAGAAGGCCAAGGGGCTGCTCCTGGATCTCGGTCTTAAAGAACGTGAACTTAAGAAGGTCCCGGGTAAGCTCTCGGGCGGCCAGAGGCAGCGCGTCGCGATCGCGCGTGCCATGATGAACGATCCGAAGGTGCTCTTTGCGGATGAGCCTACGGCATCGCTCGACCACGAGAATGCTTATCTTGTCATGGGAAGGCTCAAGGAATATTCAAAGAACCGTCTTGTCTTCGTCATCACGCATGACAGGAGCATCATAAGGGATGCCGATATCACAGTCGAAGTCTGGGACGGAACGATATCGAAAGTAACGGAGGGGCAGGGCTGATATGAGACCTTTTTCTTCAATGATGTACCTGCTCCGGAATATAAAGCGCAGCACGGCGATCATGCTCGTTCTGTCGCTGGTAACCGTATGCTTTTTGGCGGGTATGTATATCAATTCACCTCTGTACACGGCTCTTATAGAGCTTGAAAGACCGAATGCGTACCTTATGGTAAAGTCCAAGAGCGGGAACAATGATCTTCTCGATAAGTATCATGAGTTCGTTGATCACGCTGATGATTATAAGAATTCCGAGATCGACACTATTATCAATGTATATGAGAGCGGGTTTGAGTATACTTCTTCCATGACATTTAACATGCAGTCGACCTCGATATTCTTTGAATCAAATGACGATCTTCAGTTATATAGGACACGCACTGATGCCTATCCCGAGGACTTTGAGCTGAAGGAAGGCGAAGCTGTCGTAAGCGAGATGCTCGCCAAGAACTGGGGAGTAAAAGTCGGCGATGTCCTCGATGAGGATTTTGATAATCTCTGGATCAGCGGCGCGCCTCTCAAGATCGCTCATATCTCCAAAGGCGAGGGGATATTCTTCTATGCAGTGGATCCAAACTACAGTAACAACAGCACTTTGATGTATCTTCGAAGCGAAGGCGTATCGGATGAGGAGGCTTCAAGAGCGATCAACGAACTGACATCGAAGATAAGGAACGACCATCCGGAAGTATCGTTTATCCAAAGAGAGGAATACAGCAGGGAATTCAAGGACTCGCTGTCATTTATGGTCTTTATCCTCTACTTTATCGTAGCCCTCGTGAGCCTTGTCATCGCGATCACGATCAATGCCCTTTTCGCTGCCGCCTATGACAAGCGCAAGTATGAATTCTCCGTCTACAAAGCGCTGGGATTCAGTAACCTCAAGATATTCGGTAAGGTCGCTGTAGAAGTACTTATAATAAATGCCGCCGCACTTGTCGTCGGAGGCATCTGCTGTTCGATCGCGCTTATGATGCTCCAGTCAGTACTGGAGCCCAAAGGAATGGGATTCGTAAGATTCTCGCCCGAAGGCATGCTCGCGATGATCATTAGCGACCTTCTCGTGGTGATCCCGGTTATCCTTTTCAACTGGAAGCGCGTTAGAAAATATGATGTGACAGTCTTCTGATCAGTCGTTCTTGACGAATATGAAGTTCATGAATGAAAAGATTACCATGAGCACTGCTGCGATGAGACATACATATGCGCCGACTTCGATCCTCATTTTTACAACATCGAGAAAATTCAATGTTGAAGAATACTGCTGAGATAAGAGGAGTCCTGATTCGGCATTCTGAGTGTAGATGAATGCTGCGAGGAGATTGACTGATGAGATCAGTCCAACTACAAAGACAAAGATCCTTCTGTATTTGACCAGGATGGAGACCGAACCGATGATAGAACATACGAGTGCCGGCCAGAAAGCGATCAGTGTAATACCCTTCTGTGTGGACTCTATAACCTCTTGGGTCTCGTAACCTGCAAAGTTTGCTCCTGCAGGGATATAGAAAGTCAAAAGAGGGAGACAAAGTCCAACGATGGTAAGAATTGTTGCAAAGATATAGCCGAACTGGGCTATCAATTGAGCCGGAGTTTTCATTTCAAAATACCTTTCTTCCAAAAGTTATGCTGCCCGTGATTATACATTGCGGGCAGTATTTTTGTAAAGATTGCACTTAACGACCGCTTCCGTGACATCGGTCATGACGAGCTCGCCGTTCTGGTTATAGATGTGCATCGTAACTTCGACCAGCCCGTTCTTCTCGTTACGCTTAACGAGATTGGTTATCTCGGCCTTGCCCGTGAGGACGTCGTCCGCAAATACAGGCTTAAGCCACTCGATCTTGGTAGATCTTCCTGCGAGAAGCTCCTCTCCAAAGAAGTCGACTTCCAGATATTTGGCCCATTCGCACATGAAAGACATGACGCCCGGCGCGATGAGCTTTCCGAACGGCGTGGTCTTCGCGTATTCTTCGTCCGTGTGGAGCGGGATGTTATCGTAATCTTTGGCAAACTCCACCATCTTATCCTTGTTGATAAGGGCAGGCGCCGTGTCAACGCTCATTCCGAGCTTTAGATCATCAAAATACATATATACCTCATTTCAGGAACTGATACTGAGGAATACTGTATCACATATTGAACTTTTTGAGGACTTCCTCGATCTCGGGCAATGCCTCGAGGAATACTTCAACGCACTTCGGATCGAACTGAGTTCCTTTGCCTTCTTTGATTATCTTTATGGAATCTTCGAGTGAGAAGGCAGGCTTATATACACGAGGGGATGTCAGGGCATCGAAAACATCTGCTACCGCCATGATCCTTGCAGACAGAGGTATCTCGCTGTCGTGAAGACCGCCCGGATAACCTTTGCCGTCCCAGCGCTCGTGATGATATGCGACCATATTGCGCGCTTCTTTGAGGTAGCTTCCGCCCTCGACCGTGCTTATGGCCTTGTCGATTATCTCTTTGCCTGCATCGGCATGTGTCTTCATTATCTCGTATTCTTCAGGCGTGAGCTTGCCCGGCTTATTGAGGATCGCATCGGTTATCTTGAGCTTGCCGACGTCATGGAGCGGCGCTGACCTGATGACATCTTTTATATACTGTGGAGTAAGAAGATCCTTGTAGTAGCCCTTGCGCTTGAGTCCCTCAAGGATTATGCGGACATATTCGGCAGTCTTCTGGATATGAGCACCGGTATCTGAATCTCTCGTCTCGACCATATCTGCCATGAGCACCATAAGACCGTTCTGCATCTTGAGCGTGCTCTCGGTATACTGGCGGATATCGTGCAGCTGCTTTGCCATATCGGATTCCATCTTGCTGACCGTCCTGTAGAGGTCGCC
>CADCPU010000081.1 GCA_902803365.1 Oscillospiraceae bacterium | reverse complement strand
GGATTCCCGGGCATGATCGCCACGATCGCAAAGCGTATCGATCCTTCTGTCACGAGTAAGCAGAACAGCAACAATCACGCTTATGTAGACATCACCTGCAACGGTGAGACCAAGACATACGGTGGCGCAGGCTTCGGAGGCGGCCAGCAGATCCTCGAAAACCAGATCAATCTCTTCTTCAAGTTCGACGGTTCAAAATCTGATGCTTACCCTTATGCATCGCTCAAGAACCTCTCAGATCAGCTCCGCTACTACGGATCACTCGAGGTCCCTGACGATATACCGCAGGATGATCGTCTTACATGGGCTGATGTCAGAAAGACGATCGGCGACGGAACATATGTAAGTCTTATCGGGCTCTACAGCGTATTCGGTTCCTCGGGTACTGCATATACTTATCTTTACGATAACGGATCAACATCGACGACAAACGGTTTTGTAAGCCTCGGATGCTTCTCGAACGCATGGTTTGACGGCAGATACTACAGCAGGTACGAGATCATGGTACCGGGCGTTAAGTTCGGTGATACGGTCTATGATATTGATACGGGCAAGTCCCCGATCGTAGTCAAGGATGCAGTTCTTAACTTTGATCCGAACGGAACAACATACTACTATGGCGGCAAGAAGATCGACGAGAGCATGTATGACTCCAAGACAGGTGTCTGGAAGGGATATACATACTTTGTCTATGATGAGGAGAGCGGCAACTGGCTCGCAAGACAGCTCACAGGCATTACGACTATGTCTTACCAGAGCAGCCTGGCAAAGACCTGCACGGATCCGGACTTCATCGATGCATGTACCCTGACGCCTGATGAGGTCAAGGCGATGAATGTCGATCGCAACACAGACGTTGAACCGACCGAGTACTACATCTACGATAAGTCAGATGCGCCGGGAACTTATCATAAAAAGTGATAATGGCAGCAGAGGCCGGCTCAGAGTATTATTCTGAGTCGGCTTTGTAACCTAAGGTTTCGTTTTGATATGAGAAATGTGCTCAAACGAAACCAAAGGTTTACATATACGCTGTTCGGAGGTCGATTTCTGAAACCTTTGGTTTACATATTTTCGAAAAAAGCGGGTTCATGAGTTTCAAATGAAACCTTTGGTTTACAAATAGACTCGAAAATGGGCTTCTATGTAAACGTAAGGTTGCATTTGGAATGAGTTAGAGGATGATCTTGAAACCTTTGGTTTACATAGCGCTGTTAGAAGGGGATATTATGTAACCAAAGGTTTACACGCAGCTCGCCAACTGTTGAAGACATCTTATATATTGTGCAAAAGTATAACTTCATGGCGGCGGTAACAGCTTTTTTCGTCCTTTGTGTGAAAAATGCGGCAAAGTGCTTGCATGATTCATACAACTACGTTACAATAGGTACATATTTAATGTGTCTGTTTGGACATGGGTTTGAAGTGTAGAGGTATTGCAGGGGTGTGATACCTCATTTTTTTGTCGGGGGAAGTATATGAAGTATCATTTCCAAAATAAGGTCGGCTGGATGAACGATCCTAACGGACTTGTATTCTTTAAGGGAAAGTATCACGCATTCTTTCAGCATTATCCGCATGCGACGCACTGGGGACAGATGCATTGGGGGCATGCGGTCAGCAGTGACCTTGTCAATTGGGAAGAAAAGGAGATCGCGCTTTATCCCGATATGCCGTATGAAGATGAAGGCGGATGCTTCTCGGGCTCTGCGATCGTCAAGGATGATACTCTCTACCTGTTTTATACAAGCGTTTCTAATGAGCTCGGACAGACTCAGTCGGTCGCGATCTCGAAGGATGGCGAGACCTTTGTAAAGTATGAAGGTAATCCCGTTATCAAGGAATCTCCTCTGGGTAACAACCGCGACTTCAGAGATCCGAAGGTGTTCCTGTACGAAGGCAAATACAAGATGGTGGTCGGGGCCGGCATCTCCAATGTGGGCAAGATACTGTTGTTTGAATCCGATGATCTTCTTAACTGGGAATATGTCGGCGAGATATTGTCGGATATGATGTACGGACCGTGTGCCGAGTGTCCGGATCTTTTCAAGGTAGAGGATAAGTGGGTATTGATGTTCTCGTCGATCAAGGCGACACCGCACAGGGTCAATTTCTCCGTGGGTGATTTTGACGGTAAGAGATTTATTCCTGATAATGAGGAAGAGCCGTTTTTCGCGATCGAGGAGGGACCGGACTTTTATGCGCCGCAGACATTCTATGCACCTGACGGCCGCGTGATCCTTATTGGCTGGATGTATAACTGGCAGAGGAGTGCACCTGTAGGCAAGACTCATGTCGGTGCGCTTACGATCCCGCGCGAGATCTCTTTTGACTTTGACGGCAAGCTCGTCATGAAGCCGATCCGTGAGATCGCAGAGAAGATCAAGCCTGAGAGTACCTTCGTAAGCTACCATGACGGACTATTGCGCATCGCATTTGAGGGACATACGATCCTTCAGCGTCAGTGTGCCTGTGAGCCGACAATGAAGATACTGGAGGATTCGGGTGTGGTTGAGGTCTTTCTTGAAGGCGGGCGTCACGTTATCACGACTTATATCTGCTGAGGTTTTATGGAGAAGATCATCTTTGAAGACAATAATATACTGATCTACTACAAGGAAGCGGGCGAGGACAGCGAGAAGATCTTCCCGGATCTTCATGTTGTCAGCAGGCTCGATAAGCCGGTGGCAGGTCTGCTCCTCTTTACCAAGAGCAAGAAGGCGGCGGCTTTTTATTCTGAAGGCGCCAATATCGATAAGGAGTACTATGCGCTCGTTGCAGGCGAAGTTGACGAGGAGGGAGAACTCACTGATCTTCTGCTTAAGGATAAGAGGACAAATAAGGTCTTCGTTGTAGATCGTGAGCGCAAAGGCGTCAAGGACGCAAAGCTCCAATATAGAAGGATCGACAATGTCGCATCTGAAGGCGGCATTTTCTCGCTCGTTAAGGTCAGGCTCTTTACTGGAAGGACGCATCAGATACGAGTGCAGTTTGCGTCGCGCAAGCATCCGCTTGCAGGGGACGGCAAATACGGCAGCAGGTATAAGGGTTATATCAGACTCTTTTGCAAGAGCATCGATGTCGCGGTCCCTGGGCAAAAAGAAAAGCGGCACTTTGAAGTACCGCTTCCTGAAGATTTTCTGTTATTAGATTGATCACTTGCCCTCAAAGAGCTTCTTGTCGATCTTGCCGTCTGCGATAGTCGTATCTACCCAGAGCTTGAGGGATGCGATCGCGGAAGTCATCTTGTCGAGAGTCTTCTGGATCTCGACGAATTCTCTTGCTTCATCAACGGAGATCTTGCCGTCGACAGTGATCTCGATCAACCTCTCTTTATCGTTATAGAGTTTGTTAAGTGTAGATAACATCTCAAGTGTGATCTGTGAAAGTTCCTTAGCCTCGATCTCAGGAACGGATTTGATACCGATAGGACACTCATGGGAACAGAAATAGTTACAAAGGATAGGGTTCTTATAGCAATCTGCCATCGCGATGATCTCATCAGGATGAGGAAGTGACTTCTCGCTCTCGATCTTCTCGATCCTGTCTGCTGAGATGAACTTCAGTTCCATAGAAGCCTTCTCACGAGTAAAATTGCAGTTCTCTCTGCTGAGCTGGTAGATGTTTTTGTTTTCCTTAATGGATTTACGTCCCATAATTCATTTGTCGTCCTTTCAGATTTAGGCAGTCTATTTTAGTAAAAAGTGCAAAATAGACTTTCAATGCCATTATAAACTAATTAATCGAAATCACAAGATGTCCGCGATTTGAATTTGATTTTTTCTAATGATATATTTTATCTATTATTAAGAAAGAAGGTATATATGTATGATCTCTGCCAGGAACAGTGTTGTTTTCGCGGAAGCAGAACAGGCCAAGAGGAAGTTTCGCCCGGTAATACTGATACTTATCTTTATCCTGCTGTTCTTTATCTATAATTCGCTTACTTCAATCGTGATAGGTCCTGTAATGGGCGTGTCGCTGTTAACGTCGGATGCATATAAGGAACTGGTAAACAACTTTGCCGCTACAGGCCACTTGGATCTTGATGCCATGATGGGACTTGTTAATTCCATGCCGGCTTCAGTTGTATTGGTTCAACTTTATGCATTTGCATTCTCATACCTTGTTTTCTTCTTTTTCATGAAAAAGATCGAGAAGAGATCCTTGGCTTCTGCAGGTTTTGTGAAGAAGAATGCTCTCATAAGGTATCTTGCGGGTTATCTTCTCGGTGCGGTCATAATGGTCATCTCGGGACTCATCTGCATGGTGACAGGTAACGGTTCGTTCTCGCTTAATGACAACATCAATATTCCGATGATCCTGCTGTTCTTCCTGGGCTTTATCATCCAGGGTGCAGGCGAGGAGATCATGTGCCGCGGATTCCTTATGGTATCTATGAGGAATTCTCTCCAAAACAACAAGCATAAAGATATCTGGATTGTGGTAATATCTTCTCTGGTATTCGGAATCCTTCACGGAACGAATCCGGGAATGACGTTGTTGTCGCTTATCAATCTGATACTTGCAGGCGTATTCTTTGCCGTACTGTTCATCAGATGTGACAATATCTGGATCTGCTGCGGTGCACACTCCGCATGGAACTTCTTCCAGGGGCAGATCCTCGGAGCCCAGGTCAGCGGACTTCAGAGCAACAACTCGATCCTTCTGTTTGACGGTGCGGGAAGCACGACTGTAAACGGCGGATCGTTCGGATTTGAAGGTGGTCTTGCAGTTACGATCGTAGAGGTCGTAACGATACTGGTCCTGATCTTCCTGCCGTCCAAGCGCAAAGCTGAGTAATAAAATTATTTTGGGAGGTAAACAAATATGATCTGTAAGAATTGCGGAGGAGACATCAGTGCAGGTTTGAATTTCTGTCCTGATTGCGGTTCCAAGGTAGCCGAGATGTTCCCTGAAGAAGTTAAGGCAAACACGGCAAACGCTGATGTTGAGCCTGTTATAGAAGAGACTGCTTTCCCTGAGCCTGCAGAGGCGAAGGTGAGCGCACCTGAAGTTGCTGCAACTGCAGCAGCTACTGCACCGGCCGCGGTTCAGCCGACATATCAGCAGCCGCGCCCTCAGGCTAAGCCATATGATCCTTCGGCAGAAGCCGGCAAGAGCAAGGCTATCGGAGCTTTGATCTGCGGTATCATCGGTCTCGTCCTCTGTTGTACATTCTATTTTTCGGGTATTGCCCTGATCCTCGCTATCGTCGGTCTCATCCTTGCAGGCAGTGCAAAGAAGAAGGGCTATAACGGCGGTGTCAGGAAGGCCGGATTCGGTACGAGCCTCGGTGCTTTGATCGTAAGTATCATCGAGATCGTGATCCTTGTAGCCGTGATCGGCATCTTGGCTCCTGTTATGTCTGATACCATTAAGAAGGCAGAGCGTCAGGCAAGGATCGAGAAGGGCAACATTACATCAGAGGATATCGAAGAAGCTATCGATGCACTTGAGACAGCAGACGCTGACGACTTCGATTTTTAACAGGTAAATATGCCGGACGATAAAAACACAAATTCAAAAGTATCTCCCGAACTGATCGGGATGAGCAAGGAAGAAGCCTTTAAATATCTCGAACTGTCGCCGGACGCGAATGATTTTGAACTCGACGATAAGTTCTGGCAGCTGTCAAAGCGAATAAGGAACATCGAAGATCAGGCAGAAATGAATCAGAAGATGACAGATCTGTCCTATGCATACGATGTTGCGACCGGTAAGGAAGAAGCCCGCCTTAAGGCATTGGCCGAGCGCGAGGCTGCGAAGAAATACTTTGGCAGGACTGCTGAGGAGTGGAAGGTCTACTTCGGTTATACATGGTACAAGTATCTGATCGCGATCGTTGCGATCATCGCCGTAGGAATGATCTGCTATCGAGTATTCTTTACACCGGATGAAGATATCGCCGTAATGGAAGTCGGACACTTTGAGGCTGATGCGGGTCTTATGGAATTAAGGCTCAAGCAGGAGGGATTTAAGAATCCTTACTGCACCTGCGTCGATTATGTCGCACCTAATTCCGAGGGCGTTCAGGGAAATATGTATAACGAGATGACCGCTACGGTCCTCTTTACATCAAATCCTGAAGTCATCATCACGGATACGGTAAGCTACGGTTACTGCTTCGGTCAGTTCGCTGATATGGAATATCTCTACGAAGAACTTAAGAACGAACTGCCGGTCGAAGTATTCACCAAGATCACACCTGTCTACTACAGCGAGTATGAAGCGGTCAAACTCTCCGTTGAATATCAGGAGAACAGCAATACCGGCGAAGTCGACAGATCCGAACTCGATACGGCCAGCCAGGAACAGATCCTCATCGGTATCAAGATCACGGATCAGGAAGCGATGGAGCGTTTGGGCTTGAGAAGTCTCTGGAAGCAGGAGCCGAAGGATATGATCATCGGCCTTGGCACCAACGGTGACAACAGGACCGGAGGAGAGACCGTTATCAGGATGATCCTCTCGGAACTTGCCTGATCAAAGGCCTGTTTCTCTTTTGAGGTAAGCTACCTCATCACTGTTAAGTTTAATAAGTTCGCCCGGGGCTCCCTCGGGCGTTTTTATTTC
>CADCPU010000080.1 GCA_902803365.1 Oscillospiraceae bacterium | reverse complement strand
CGGCAAGCATATTAGTGAGTTCGTTCAACGAGGACGTTGAAGCCTTAAGTATCTCCTTGATGATCCTTGCATTATGGGTAATGCCGTTTGAGACAGCATCAACTTCACCGTAAAACAGGCTTATCGAAGAATATAGCTTCATCAGCTTATCACGTATCTCATCTATATGACGATCCGCACTTTGAGCAATGGATATATCTGCGGATTTTAACGAACTTCTGCGCGCACTGACATCGACGCCTTTAATAGGCGCTGCAAAACAAGGTATATCAACGGAATCATGCACTCCGATGATCTCCCTTGTCAGTTCATTCAGATATTCTTCTCCGTAATATCTCATCAATTCTCCTTTGACGATCCTGAAGTTACTTTTTGAGTATTATCTTCTTCACAGGCATCGATATTATACATAGCCTTTTTAAGATATATACTCGTGGCGGCAAACAGATCATTTATGCCGTTGCAATATGTTTCATAAGCCTTAAGGCAGTCATTTATCTCATTAATAGCCGTTCCCTGTGACTTCGTAAGAAGGCTGGTCTTAGCGGTTATATGCTCATCTTTTGCAAGTTCAGCGAAAGCACCGATCTCTGTTCTCAAGGCATCTGTGTAAATGTCCAAAGTACCGTTCAACCTCCTGCCTGCTCAGACGCGGCCATTGCATCTTCTTTTTGTAAGATCTCTTTATCAATGATCTCCAAAAGGCAATCGATCATACAGTCAACTTCCTTCATCGAATCCGATACCGACTTGACTGACGACTGCAAAGCCGTTAAAACTTCATGGAATGAACGTGTATCTTGGGGACTAAATCCGTTTGTAACGATGAGATTAAGCCCTGCATTATAATCCATCAGAGCTACCTCGGCCTTTCCGCCTATACCTTCCGACAGCTTACGATAATCGGCAATCTCACTCTCTTCTATTCTCGTAATATCACTCATCTTTTTTCCTTATTGATACATATACCATGTAATCTCATATATAATTCCGTCATACTTCCCCTCACAGGACTCTCCGGTCATTTTCCGGGCGATACTGTTCTTTACGGCCGTAACATATGGAGATGATTCGTCTATCTGGGACAAAGCCCTTTTAAGAGTCGTAAGTGTATTCGTATAATCTTCCTTGCTCTTATTGGTAGCAGACAAAAGTTGCGATAATTGCTGCTTATCCATCTCGCGTTCAAGGTCCACAGTTTCAATGGTATTCACAGAATCGAGTATTGCCACAATGTCCCCCCGGGTCTTATTAGTATTAATAAAAAGAGGAATCGAAAACAGATTCAACCAAAAGGGACAGCATCCCCCGTATGATCATACTTTCCTTCCAATCGCCTATTATGTCATTAACAGCACGATTTGTAAACTGTCCGCCAACAACTCAAAAATCCTTGTTCTTATATTCGTCAGGCACTGAGCTGTATGTCTCTTCCACAAATTGATCGAAAGCCTTGCATGATTCACCGAACACAGATCTTGCACTTTCCATATCAGAGCCTAAAACAGAAGCCCTAAAGCAATTTGCCATAAATTCGGTTCCTATCCTATAGTTAGGGGATGATCCAAAATACCAATAACCAAACTCCTTTTCCATTCTAAATTTCAGATCACCCGGATTACAGATTTCCCAATTATTTCTGGAACCATAATAATGAGAGCCGCTGGTTGCTCCGATCTGATTATTGGTCAGTGCTCCGATGATATCACTGAGAACGATCTTATCATCACCTTTATATTCAAACTGCGGGAAATAAATTTGATTATCAGTTCTAATACTGATCTTGCCTAAAAATTCATATTCAACATATCCGTAATAATCTCTAATAGATCTGAACAATTTTACCTGATCATCGTTCCAATTATCCGGCAGGAAGAAATCTTCATCCTCCCCTTCAGGAGGAACTACATTCGCATTCCTGAAACTAAGTATATAATCCAATACCTCATCTCTTTCATTATCACTTACCGATATCATTCCCTCAGATACAATACTGTTTTCGATATGTTTCCTCAGATCCGCAAACAATGTATCTTTTATGCTTTCTGAAAATCTTCCGCATGGTTTATAATAATCATCAACTGCATGACCAAATTCATGAAAAAAAGTTGAAAACTGGCTGTATTCCGTTGATCCGGTCTTTAATGTATCTTGATCTTCAGCATTGAAATCAATCAAAATAGTATTAATCCAATCATCATACTGGTTTGTACCTTTTGCAAATCTGAACCCGGTCTTGGTGCTGTAGTAGATTATTATATCTCTGTATTTGGGGTCAGCTGTATATGTAATGTATCTTATCCTTTGCAGCTGCTCCGTTATATTTTCATCTTTCTTTTTGATCTTACTGAACAATTCGTCCATTGCTTTTTTTGCATCGGGATCCAATATCTCATAAACATCGATAAGATTTTGCATAGTATCGGGTTTCAATGCAGCCTCACCGTCCTTCATATGAGGCCTTGTCTTCACATAATAACCATACATACTCTTAAGTCTGTCGTATTCATCTGAAGCAAGTTCTTCTTCGTTTTCGAGCTTTTCCTTGATATAACCGATATAATTCTCAGCAGCTTTTTCTTTAACATCATCGGCAGTGATTCCTGCATCAACGACAGATGCCCATGCATCTTGAAGCATTATCTCATACTTCTGTTTATCCTGAACTGCATTTCGGATCTTATCGGCAGTGATATCAACACCTGCATAATCCCCTGTACCTGCCAGCATCGAATTGATAGTATCTAACGAAGTCGTAGAACTCAAAATGATTCTCTTGATCTGCGTCGCTGACTTTGCAATATCTTCCGCAAGCGTGTCGACCTGACCATAGAAAGTAACCAAGTCTGAATGAAGCTGCACGAGTTTAATCAATATATCTGATATGTGTTTATCTGCAGAATTTGCCGCGCCGACACCACAGTTTTTGAGTTGGCTCCTGTGATCCATCACATCAACATTAACTATCGGTCTGCTCAAACTCGGCATATCAACAGAATTATGTATCCGATCAACAGTCGATGTCAGTTCCTTTAAATATGCTTCTCCGTAATATCTCATTTATTCTCCCTTTATCGTCAGTCAGTAACCGTCGCTGTATTGTCCGATTCACATTTATCAAGATTATTCAAAGCCTGATGTAAATACTTGCTTGTTGATCTATATAACATATTAATTCCCGCACAATATTTGTTATAAGCCTCAAAGCATTCATTAAGTGCATCTATAGTTGAACCTTCAGATCTCGAAATCTGTTTTATTCGATTATTTATGGCCGTTGAATTAACAAGCACATCAAAATTGTTGAGTTTTTCACTAAATTCGTTTCTGTTAAATACTAAAATAAAAATCACCTTCTTACTGATCCTGCATCGCAGCCATTGCGTCTTCTTTTTCGATGATATCAGTCCAGATCATATCGAGCAGACAATCGAGCATAAAATCAACTTCGTCCATTGCTTGTAAGATCGTATTTGAAGAAGATATCAATTCGCCTATTACTTCATGAACCGAACTGGTATCATTCGTACCAAATCCGCTCTTTACAATCTGATTTAAACTTTCATTATAATTTGAAAGAGCGGAATCGGCCCCCTTTCCTATACTTCCAGACACTCTGCCGCGAACAGCTAACTCAGAAACTTCCAGTTTTGTAATACCACTCATATTTCCACCTCATTCATAGTACATATGATTGACTTTATTACCGCAGAATACGCATCATCATAGGAGCCGTCGGATATCATACGTGAGATACCGTTCTTATATGCTTTTACATATGGTGATGATTCATCCAGCATCGGCAAAGATGTCCTTAATGAGTTCAGGGCATTATCATACATATTTTGACTATTGCACGAAGCTGACAACAAAGATTGCAACTGTGCCCTGTCTATTGCACGCTCAAACACATTCATTTCTGTTCCCATAACCAACCTTCCTTTCATAACAAACATAAGGAATCCTTCATGCGAAGGATCCTGTCTGAGTCACATATTAAGCATGAAAAAAGACACGACAAAAGGGGGGCAAATAGCCCCCCTAGCGTCTGTTTATCAAAATCATACTTCTCTTCCAAGGACATATTATGTCATTGGAACGTTCGTTTGTAAATAATTAACGATCGTTAACCGACAATTGTTTACAATTTCAAATATGAAGCTGTCTATTTACGCTATACCGAAGATCGTCTCAGCAAGACATACGGTCTCTCCCTGAGTCCTGTCCTCATCTCTGTAGATGATCGGAAATCCCGAATCCTTAAGCTCGTCATACGCTTCCTTACTGCAGATCCGGGTCAATATCTCACGGTAATTATCCAATGCCGCCTGCGGATCAGGCTCTTCCAACATAAGCTGATACAGGAATTGTTTCTCACTGTCAGGCCTGTCAAAGAAACGCGTTATGGAGATAGTCGGATCTGAAAGCATTACAAGGACGTGCTTCTCATCCGTTATCCTGTGCAAAGTCTCAACACATATATTGGTGTCAACAAAGATCATCTTATCCCGGGCTTCAGGCTTTTGCAGAAGTTCCTCCAGGATCTGAAACTCTACGATCTCACATTCTTTTTTTACATTACTGTGCCATGTGACATATTCATCAGGTGTCCTTCTGATAAACTCATGCCAGTCCTTAAGATCTCTCGTATATGTCAGATTTGGAAATTCATTGCTGTCCAATTCAGGAAGCTTGGCATCGTGATAATTCTCTTCAAGCGCGATACCATTATGCTTTTTGGCCAAATTCTTAACGATCGTGGACTTACCTGCGTATGATGTCCCGATCACAAAATAAACTCTATCAAGATTCATAATTATTCTCCTGTGCTATTTAATTATTTTATTAAAGAGCTGAGAGAATCCACGTGAAACTTGCCACTTTATCTGCCTCCGTTAAGAATATAGCGATATTATATCATACTTCGTCGGAAGAATTCTCAAGGATCTCCTTCTGTCTTCTCTTACTTAAACTATGTAACACAATTGAGTAAGCGTTTTCGAGCATTCCCCTCAAAACATCATCAGGGACTTCCCCGTCTGCCTTAATGGAATTCCAATGCGTCTTATTCATATAGTATCCCGGGATCACATCTTCAAACTGAGCACGCCAAAATTCGCCTTCTGAAGGTTCAAGCTTCAATGTGATATAGACAGGCTTATTGTTGTCATCTCTGCAGATCGCAGCAAACATCTTATCGTCGATCTTATATCGGATCCAGTTCCACTCTTCCTGAAGATCTCTGGTAACACCGGGTTTCTTCATAAGAAATTCGTCTATCCATTCATATTTCATAATCCGTGAACCTCCGTCTCGATCTTACTGTTCAGTGCTGTCCGGATAATCCCAGAATCCGCCTGTGTGGAAATTTTCATTTCCCAGAGGAGTTGCAGTGAGCTTAAAGATAACACATCCGTCAGGACAAACGACCGTCTTTGAATACTTGCCGTCACCGCCAAGTTTTTGAAGGTCACCACCGCTTCTTACAGCCTCCATAAGCGGATAAAGCATCATCATTGTCTTGGAGCAGATCCCGTAGCCGTCCTTATTGACCGGACAGCCGTATGTGCATTTATATGTATCACCGATCTCCTCACCATTGCGGCAATAACGCTCGGTCTTGTCGCCGTGAAGGAAACCTGTAACCTCTACGGTAAATTCATATTCTTCGTCATACCATTTCTTCATGATATATCTCCTTTCAAATAAGATCAGACTTCACTCTTGTTGCCCGATACATAATCATTCATCTTCTGCGTGTATAGAACGGCTCTTCTTCTCATAACGATAAAGTCTATGATAAGTGAGGTAAGATATGAAACAATAACGAGCGTCCCGAATATAATCCATGTCATAAATGAACCTGCCATATTGAACATCCCCATATAGTAAAACAGACCGATCTCCACAGGAATGAACATCAGATAAAAACAGGTAAGCTGAAATATAAATCCTTTCTTTTGCAAGCGGGGGATCTTAAAACACACGGAAAAAGATATAACGGCCCACAGGCTTAACAGCAATACCTTCCACAGAAAAGCTATCGTAACGCTCTCCATCCCGCTTATTGCTCCGTATATTATCGTGCATATGATCAGCCAGGAAAATACGAGCGCCAATGCATTACGGCTATATATAAATACTTCTTTGAATCTTCCCATATCAGTTCCCTATCTCCAGCAATTCCTTAAGTCTTGTCGCGTATCTTCTCGATACGACTACTACTTCTCCGTTAGTAAGCGTAGCCAGGATGTTCCTGGTGATCTCCGGCTTAAGCTTGACCACTTTGTTGAGATTTAAGATAACGGATTTGGAACAGCGGAAGAAATCCCGCTGATCCAATATTTCCTCAAGTTCATAAAGGCGCTTATCCGTATCAAGGACCTTGCCGTATGTGTATATGAATGTTCTCTTGTCGATGGATTCGATATACATGATATCGGAAGGCGATACAATATATCTGTCACCGTCGTTCGAAGCAGCGATACCTGTCCTGAAACTGTCGATATGGCGCTTGAGCCTTGACACTTCATCAGTGACTTCCCGGCAGTGGATCTCAACAAATGTCGACCCGTCTTTTTGATCCTTGCTTATCTCGACTCTCAATCCGTTTCCCTTACCCTTCTAAGTTCGATAAACAGGCATATTGTCAGTAACAATTCAACGACTGCAACAAAACCTGCAGCAGCGGCGCTGCCGAATCTTGAACCGATAATGATGACTCCGCTCGTATTAATAAGTGATGCAGCCAAATATGCCTTACTGTCATACACCCATCCGAATGGAAGAAGGTGTGCTCCAAATATGATAGCATAAAGCATCATCATAGACTCGGGTTTTTGAGAATAAGCCCACATAACGATTATCAGATAAAGTATCTGATTCATGGTACATAAGAAACCAAGTTTACTGATCGGATTTGTTGATCTCTCAAACAGTCTTGCCTTAACTATCTTCGAAAACATGAAAGCAAGCGGCATCAAAAAAGCCGAACACATAAATGTATACATATTCTTGGTAGTGATGTCCAGATCTGAAAGCTGGATAATGGCGATCGCTGTCCACAGGATAACCGATGACATGATGAAAGGCAGTCCCTTCTTCTGCGCTATCTGGTTTTCCCTCTTCAGTTCCTTAAGATTTCCTGTACTGCAATTGATCTCATAAGTATTCATATCAATGACCTCCTTGGTTGTTTTGTCCTATGCCGTGATGATACAATCTGTCACCGTGACTTCAAAACAAAATCGACCAAGCGGTACAAATGATGATACTAAGTTGCCTTAAGAGCCTGCATAGGCGACTGCATCGACCTGAAAGTGCAGTCCCTGTCCTCCGCCAACATGAGCAAATTCAGTCTGGATAGACTTCCTTACCGGATACTTACCGTTAAATCTCTCCTTGATGATCTTCTCCATAGTCGGGATATTCCAGACATCCCTGAAAAGGCAATCCATCTGGACCACATTCTCAAGTGTCAGATCAAACATCTTAAGCCTGCTCTCCATCTGATCAAAGGCACCGTTGATCTGTTCTTCCACAGTGCCGCCGATATTGCCTACACAATAACTCAGATAATAAAAGTCACCAGCCTTGATAATGCCGGAATGAGCCCATTCTTCACTTACATCTTTTCTGATGATCTCGCTCATATATGTTACCTCCCAATCCTTTATAGAACATTTGTTCTGTTTATATTTTATCACACACGTCTTCAAGGTCAACACCCCTTTTCGCTCAAAATCAAAAACCTCCGGAAGCTCCGAAGGTTTTCGATACTGATACATTCAAGATGATCACACGCGGATCTTATCGAACTGCTTAACATATGTGAGCGGGATGGCACCGATTATCGCCGCACCTGCCTGAATGAGATTAGGGATAACGGAGCCTGCCGCTGCGGCAACACCATACATAAACGG
>CADCPU010000079.1 GCA_902803365.1 Oscillospiraceae bacterium | reverse complement strand
GTACAACGGCTCGATGTTCGCGCGTGAGGGACTGGGGATCCTTCTGACATTAGAACATCTGACGGACTGCTCCGAAGAAAGCGGTCTCGTATTCAGACCTCTGTCTCCCGTCAAAGAGACGAGTTTCTATCTCATATGGAGCAAGTATCAGACTTTCACTCCGATAGCGGAGAGGTTTCTCGCTCAGATAACAAAGTCCTTTCTTATGCTTTGTCAAGATCAGAAGAGCGGATCCATTTACGGTCCCACAGCTCAATGATCTCTGCTCTCATTACTTACAGAACGTAGTTCGCGGTGAAGCTTTCGAGTTCATACAAGAGATCTCCGGATAATTCGAGAACCATCTCGCCGCCTTTTTTCATTTTGAAGTCGCCTTTTGCAGCGAATCTGTTGTACTTGGTGTCCACACCCTTTGCGTCAAATATCGCCTTGAGCGGAGCGGGTGCGGCTGCATAATGGTCTGTGTAGACATATTCTTTGCCCGTAGTCAGTGTATATTCTACTTTGGTATCTTCCTTTGTGATAGTATACTATGATACTGCCGGATATGTCCTTTCGCACTTATCGTGGACCATAGTCTCAGGGATCTCGACCCTGCATGTCTCAGTATCAGTATTGTCAAATACCATATTACCATCTCTGCCCTCTATGAAGAAGATCGGGATACGTCTGTGATCGTTTGCCGCTGGAGCAACGCAGTCGAAAAGAACCATTTCTTTGAAATAGAGATATGTAAGCATATTTGCTTATGACAAGACTCAAGATTAGGGAACTTGGGTCATGTCTCGATCATTGAAAGATGAGAACGCGCAATACTGGCTGGACTGCTTAGCATCTCCTTATAAAGATTCCGTTCTGATTGCAAAATCTTTATAATAATCCCAACAACGTAGGCCCTTTAAAGATAAAAGAAAAGAACCCTCTCAAAATTGTTTGTTACAATAGACAATATGACTTAGATTTGTTATATTAAGTATGCACAAAAAAACAAAAATCATAGTTCGTAGTTTTAATGCCAAAATGTACTTTTCAGGAGAGATCGATTTATATGGATAAAGTTGCAGTACTGATCCCATGCTATAACGAAGCAGTTACAATTGAAAAAGTCGTCAATGATTTCCGATCAGTATTACCGGAAAGCACTGTTTATGTATATGACAACAATTCTAATGATGATACTGCATCAATCGCAGCAAGAGCAGGTGCTGTAGTCAGGCATGAGTACCAACAGGGCAAAGGCAATGTTATTAGGCGGATGTTCAGGGAAATTGATGCGGAATGTTATATTATGGCTGATGGTGATGATACTTATCCGGCAGAGTACGCTCGCGAAATGGCAGATCTTGTGCTTGAGAAGAAAGCAGATATGGTTGTCGGAGACAGGCTTTCATCTACATATTTCACAGAGAACAAGCGGCCTTTTCATAATTTCGGTAATTCACTCGTACGAGCAAGCATCAATACTCTTTTCAAGAGCAATATTCAGGATATTATGACTGGATACAGAGCTTTCAGTTATCAGTTTGTCAAGACATTCCCTGTCATATCTAAAGGGTTTGAAATCGAAACAGAGATGAGCATCCATGCTGTAGACAAAAATCTTTATGTAGAGAATGTGATCGTTAACTATCGTGACAGGCCTGAAGGAAGCGAATCCAAATTGAATACCTTCGCTGATGGCTTTAAAGTAATCAGAACCATACTCAGACTTTGGAAGAATTATCGCCCACTTGCGTTCTTTTCGCTTCTTGGGATCCTTCTTGTGATCCTAAGTGCAATATTCTTCATCCCTATTATTGTCGAGTTCTTAAGAACAGGTATGGTAGACAGATTCCCAACGCTCATAGTATGTGGTTTTACTGTCATTGCAGCCATCCTTTCCATTTTTTCCGGGTTAATTCTCGATACTATCCGGCAGAAAAACAGGCAGGACTTCGAGATGGAACTAATCAGGTGCACTCATGAAAAGAAGTGAGCCCGACATTTTTGACAGCATAATGCATTTGCCTGTCTTCAGGATAATGGAGCCCGTCTACATCAAATACAAAGAAGTGCTCCTATATCTCCTGTTCGGCGGGCTTTCTTTCGTTCTGAACATTGTTTTGTTCATCCTTCTTAACGGGCTCTTGCATATCAATGAGTTGGGTGCCAATGTCATATGCTGGGTGGCTTGTGTCTTGTTCCAGTATGTTACCAACCGCACATGGGTATTTGACGGCAAAACAGATACAGCCGGGGAACTCATCAAGCAGATGGAATCATTCTTCGGGGGGCGGATTTTCACACTTGTTGTTGAAGAAGCTATACTCGCAGTATTTATTACCTGGCTCAAATTCAACAGCATTGCAGTCAAGATCGCAGCTCAGGTAGTAGTCATAGTACTAAACTACATCATCAGCAAAATGATAGTCTTCCGCAAGTATCATTAGTGTTTATAGTGATCGGATATATGGAGAATATAAGGATTTGTTAGAAAAAATGAATGAGAACATCAGCATTAAACATCTGATAGGAATCAGTATCCCGGCTTTCTGCGCGCTGTGTATGGATCTTGATTTCCCTGAATCTAATGTCGAAAAGTCCATGTACTTCCTGTACAATCTTTTCGCATCTTTCGGCCCACATTCTATCGCGCAAATCTTTCTGTTTTTTGCTGTTTTTATGTTCTTCAGATATGCTTCGCGCTATGTTAGCCCTTCCGATTTTCGTAAAGCAACAACGATCATTCCTTCATTGTTGTTCTCCTTTTTTATGGTGTTCGGTTATTCATTTTATAAATGTGACTCCTGGAATTTGGTTATGACCATAAAGCACGGGCAGCCAATAAAGATTGTACTGGTTTTCGTTGGGTACTATCTGCTTTTTACACGTGTAACAACGTTGATATATTTCGCGATGGATCATCTTGCGGAAGAAGAAAAGACGCGAAACGATGTTAATACAGAATCACATCTGTTTCAGGTAATATCAACTCATCCTTTCCTCGTTACTTTCCTTTCGATATTGATTCTGTATATTCCCTACACGATCATCTTCGCCCCTGGATTTTTCATGGGAGATACAGTCTCGCAAATCTGTCAGGCTTTCAATGAGTTGAAATTTTCTATGTCATACATGACTGAAGAACAGCTATTATCGCCAACTACATTCATCAATCAGCATCATCCTGTGGCGCATACTATGCTTGTGCATGTATGTCTCGTATTGGGAGATAAAGTCTTCAATTCATTTAATATAGGGATGTTTATTTACTGCATTATTCAGGAACTATTCTTAATAGCCATGATTTCCTATTCGACATCCGTCCTGATTAGAGTTACGAATAGAAGAAGATGGTATTTGATCGCCGTTACAGGATTCATCTTTATACATCCGGTCATACACAATTATATGTTCCTTATAACTAAGGATATCATTTATACAGGTTTTTTCCTGCTGCTGATGATACAGCTATTCCTTATTATGCGAGGAGACAGAAGGCGTTCAGTATTTATTCTGATGTTGCTGGGTTGTATAGGAATGATTCTGTTCAGGAATGAAGCAAAGTATATTCTTGCAGCAGGACTGGGTTTATCTGCATTAGCATGTAGAGAAATAAGGAAGCCGGCTGCCGTAGGAGCATGCTTTGTATTAGTCTTCAGCATGATGCTGGGTACATTTTTTACGATGATGGATTATACACCTGGCAGCACCAGAGAGATGTTGTCTGTACCATTTCAACAGACGGCAAGATATGTCCACTATCACAGCGATGAAGTTACTGACAGCGAACGGGAAGCTATCGATAGTGTACTGGATTACAGTACTATTGGAGATAACTATAATCCGAATCAATCGGATATCGTGAAAGGCACTTATAAAGAAAATGCCACAAAGGATGACCTGATAAGATATTTTAAGGTATGGCGGCAGATGCTCTTAAAGCATCCCGGCTGTTATATTCAGGCTACCATGAACAACTACTACCAGTACTTTTACCCAAATGCAATTCATCTAGAAAGATATGGTTACATTTGGTCCGAGCAAATGATGGAAACAACAAATAGTTACATCCATCCTCTTGATCAACAGTTTTATTATCCTGAAAGATTCTCAGAAATGCGCAGCCGGTTCGACGAGCTCAACTTTGATCTCATGACCCTTCCGGGCATAGGGCATCTCATGTCCCCTGCATTAGCTGTATGGATGATGTTATTGTTGCTATTCTATAGCATACGTAATAATAATAAAAAGGTGTTAGCTCTCTGTACTACTCCACTGATGATCCTTGCTATAAGCCTTCTTGGGCCATGCAATGGTTCATACGGACGCTACACATATCCGATTATAGTTCTGACTCCGTTTATTATTCCGATGGTATTTGATCTTGAAAGCCGCCGTCAGGAATAGTATCGTTTGTATTTTGGTATTTATAACAGTTGCTATAGACTGATAACAATGCGATTGATGATATCGAAAGCAAGTGTCTATGCTTCTCCCTCACAATCTATCTCAGTCTTCATGGCTTTCAAATCATAACCACTAGCTGAAATGGTGGTATGCACTAGCCCGAAAAGGACATAGTACTGGCAAGCGTCTAAAGGCGCTTTTTCGTCGCTTTTTTATTTCGCCCCACAGTGTCAACTTAGTAGCTCTTCCCTCCCTTGCACCAGAACTGCCTGTTGCCTTACTGATCAGAATGTGGATATAATCCGGAGATAATACAGCTTCAACTATTTCGATTCCTTTCTGAGCGCTTGTCTTCTATATTTCGGCGCGAATACTATGTGATAATGACATCGCGATTTTGAATATGATAAACGGTTTATGTCATCATTGCTCTGAGATGTGGTAGGTAGCTACTCTCTTATTCGCCTTGGAGGCATTTTTTTTACCTTCCCCCGCATAGCCGGTGGTCAACATCAAACAAAAACTCACAAGAAATAATCCTGCTCGGTATTGAGCAGGACATATATGGAATGAGTTTTTCGTATTATTATGATAGCAGTTTGATAAGCAGCTCATCGACCGAATTTGTATAGCGTCCTTCTTCGATAATTGGTATAAAAAAGCGACTGTATGTTTCAATCGCTGTAGTTGGAGGAGGACATGGGACTTTGCATCCTTTGCTTGTGCAAAGTCTGCCGGTCTGCGCGGTCCAATAAAGACCGCTTGACCCGCTCCCTGTTCGAGCGTTCACAGGACGCTCTCACAACGGTCGCGCCCTTTCGGGTTCTCGTCCCATGTCTTGTTCTACGATGATAGCAAAAGAGACAGGCATTAGCCTGTCTCTCTTGCTACTGGCGGAGGACATGGGACTCGAACCCACGGGGCTGTTACGCCTTACTCCCTTTCCAGGGGAGCTCCTTAGCCACTCGGTCAAT
>CADCPU010000078.1 GCA_902803365.1 Oscillospiraceae bacterium | reverse complement strand
AGGCACCAGATCGAGTCGGTTCGGATGTTGCAATCGGAGAAGATAAGTGCGCCGATCGACAGGAGAACTTCGCCCGCGCGCTCGAAAAGAAGCAGCACTTTGCTCTCGTTTGCCGCGTACTTGTCGTAATCCGCGGGCTTGTTCTTTGCCCATATGATATTGGGCGTAAAGAGCATTAAAAGATAGATGAGACCGACATAACAAAAACCGAAATGTATCATGAATAACTCCTGTAAAACCTTATTCGCTTAGATGTTAGCATATCGGGATAAAAATTCAATCTTGACACTGTAAAGTTTGGTGTTATACTTATCTTTACATTGTAAAGATTGGAGCCTGTAACATGAATAAGGGTAAGAAGGTTATGGCGGCATTGATCATTTTCATAGGAGTAATACTTATACTGTTCGGAGCCTTCGCGCTGATGAGCCCGGGAACGATCAGGACCTACAAGGGAGAAAAGAGCCTGTCGGAAAAGTTCATCATGGACATAAACGGCGCGCCGAACGGGTTCTTCATTAACAGCGTGAATACGGATAATCCCGTGCTGCTGTTCGTATCAAGCGGCCCGGGCACTGACGATTATATGTTCACCGATAAGTACGAGGACATGCGTCTCGAAGAAGATTACACAGTCGTCTACTGGGATTACAGAGGGATGGGGATCGCTTATGACAGCGGCTTTGACAAGAGCACGGTCACGGCAGATAACCTGCTTAGGGACACCAAGGCAGTGACGGATTATCTTAAGGAGCGATTCGGCAAGGAGAAGATCTACATTATGGGATTTTCGGGCGGCACGAAGATCGCTCTCCACGCGGCACTAATACATCCCGAAGACTACTATGCCTATATCGCGATGGCGCAGTGCGTTACGGATTCGCCTGATAACGATACGGCGATCTATGACTTTGCGCTTAAGGTGTTTGAACAAAGAGGTGACAAAAGAAATCTCAAGAAGCTCGAGGACAGCGTCGAACATTTGGATGACGGCCGCGTAAAGTGCAATGACTGGTATGAGTATTGCGCACTCCTTCACGAGGCGGGAGGCGGCACGATCCTTAATAAAACGGAGTTTGAGGGCATCGTAATGCCGATCCTGTTCTGCAGATGCTATACGATAAAAGAGAAGATCAACTACGTGCCTGCGATGAAGATGTACCGCACGACGCCGCTCGAGAAGGAGTGGTCGAACTTTGATTACAGACAGGAGATCACGGAACTTGAGATACCCGCGTATTTTATCAGCGGCGAGACGGACTACAACTGCCCGTGGGAGCTGGTCGAAGAATACTGCGATATACTGGAGGCACCGGACAAGGGATTTTACAAGATCTCAAATTCGGCTCACAGCCCGCTCTGGGAGAATCCGGAGGAGACTTGTGGTATATTAAGACAGATAAAGGAGAAATGCAGCGGATGAGCGACAGTTACCACCACGGAAACTTAAGGCAGGCACTTATCGATGCCGGCATCAAGATAATAAACGAGAGCGGCGAAGCTTCACTCTCGCTCCGTAAAGCCGCGTCTTTGTGCAATGTCTCGCACGCTGCTCCGTATGCTCATTTTAAGGACAAGGACGAACTCATAAAGGCGATCAAGGAGACCGTCACGGGCAACTTCATGGTCGAGCTTCAGGACGCGGTCGACAACTCGCGCAGCGCGGAAGAAGCGATCGTCAACATGGGCAAGCGATATGTCTCATTCTTTATCAAGAATCCCGATTACTTTAAGTTCCTGTTCGGAAGTCAGAATATCGTCGCGCACCTTCGTGCCGATAAGGAGTACAAGGACGACTATCCGCCGTTTAAGCTCCTGAAGGACACCTACGGCAGGTATTTGAGCGAGAAGAAGCTCAAGAAGAGCGAAGACGAGAAAGAGATCGAGATCATCCACCTGTGGGCTTCGGTACACGGCCTCGCATCGATCGCGTGCATGTCGGGCGTCACGGCATCATTTAAGTGGGAAGACAAGATCATCGGGGATATACTTATCAGTTAAATTGCTTTTTCGCGCACGAAAAAGTAACATAGATAATCATAAGAGAAAGCCGGGCATCAGTTGTGGAAAACGAGACAAACGAGAAGATAAATGAACTTAAAAATGAGATCAAGGACATTGATGTCACTGTAAAGCGTGCGAACAAGACGAACCCCAGGCTGGTCGTCGCGATCGTTGCGATCGTTCTCGTTCTGGTCCACGTTCTCTTCATCGCGATCCTTTGCCTTATCTATTCGCAGGGCGTCACGACGATCATCACGTTCGGTATCGTAGCCGCATTGGTCGGAATCATAGTCTATCTCGCGATGTGGTATCGCAAGAACATCCGCATAGTTTTCGAGCTCAACAACAAGCGCGACAAGCTGAGAGCCGAGATGCTCGAACTTCAGGAATCACTCAAGGAGTGATCCTTCTTCCCTTCACCAAATCCCATATGAAGCGCATTTACCGGGCATGCGTCCAGGCACTCGCCGCAACGGATGCATTCCATGCTGTTCGGTGTCTTTGACGGATCGATGTTCATCTGGCATGCCTTGGCACAGGCCTTGCAGTTGATGCATCTGTCTTTGTTCAATGTCATTCGGTAGAGCGAGACCTTGTTAAAGAATCCGTATATCGCACCGAGCGGGCAAACATACTTACAGAACGGGCGCCTTACAATGAGGCCCGTCACGATAAAGATCAAGAGAAGTATGAGCTTCCAACTGAAGAGCGGACCTAAAGCGCTCCTTACACTGCTGTCTGCGGCAGCGAGCATGATGCCTGCGATCGTTCCGTCAGGACAGACGTATTTGCAGAAGAACGGCGTCAGGTTAAAAGTCATCGGAAGTATCACGACAAGAAGCGCGAGGACCGCGTACTTGAGGTATCTGAGGATACGGTCAAGCTTAAACCTGTTGCGCTTTATGAACGGGATCTTGTATATGAGATCCTGAAGGAATCCGAACGGGCACAGAAAGCCGCATACCGCGCGGCCCAGGACCGCACCGAAGAATATCAGAAGTCCCAGGACATAGTACGGGAATCTGAACTTCATGCCGCTCAAAAAGTTCTGGAGAGAGCCGATCGGGCACGAACCGACGGCGCCCGGGCACGAATAACAGTTGAGTCCCGGAACGCAGACGTTCTTTGTCGGGCCGTCATGGATCTTGCCCGTGAAAAAGCCCTTGAGATTCGCGTTCTGTATGAGGGTGGCCGCCGCCTGGATCCCGAATCTTATCTTCTTTCTATCCAAGACCGATACACTCCATACATATCCTTACCGCCTTGCGCATAACGGCGCCCGGCTGCTTCATGTAGATTCCTATGGCGATCAGGACGATCGCTGCTGTGATCAGGATAACGGCAGGAACATTGCGCTTCATGGTCAATGCTCCAGATAAAGATTTATTATGCTCTCCCAACCTTCATATGTGTTCGCTCCGACGATGCACGGAGAACCGTCTCCCATGCTGTCGATACCGAAGTCGACTACCTTGCCGTTCTTATCTACGAAGAACGTAGTCGGCACATATGAGGTCTGATATTTACTGAAATCATCGCTGAACTTAAGGATGGAATAATTGATGCCCGCATCCTCGAGGATCATGTCGACATCTTCTTCCATGGTATCTTCCGTATATACACCGATAACGTAGAAACCCTTGCTCTTATAGTTATCGTAAAGCTTCTGGATCTCAGGCATCTCCTCAACGCACGGGCCGCACCAAGGCTCCCAGAGGTTTATCATGGTGAGCTCATGATCGGCGAAAACAGAATCGCTGACCTCATTGCCTTCCCTGTCGACTGTCTTAAAAGAGAACTTATCGAGGAGCTTATAAGTATCTTCGTTCCATTCAGGTTCCTTGATCGACTCTGACTCTTCAGCCTCGGTCTCTTCGGAAGTCTCTGCTGCCGTTGTTGTCGTCTCGGATGATGTCTCCTTGACCTCTTCCTTGCAGCACGCCGTCATCGAAAACGCCATCGCTGCGCATATCATAACCGGAATAATCTTTTTCATGTTTTCCTCCAACCGCCCAATACTGCTACTACTATAATGCAAATTGCGCGAAAAGAAAAACATAGATAAGATATCGGCTTATAATTCCGATGCCTTGACTCCGTTCAATCCGAGATAGTGATAGCTGAACAAAAGCTTCAGGCGATACCTTATCTCCTGCTCGTCTTCATACTTCAGGAGGATGTCGATAAGCCCCGTAAGAAGGAGCGAAGCCACCTGGATCTTGAACGCCTCGTCTTTGAGCGGGCAGCCTTCGACAAAGAACTGACAGAGCTTCTGCGTGATAAAAGCCTTATCATTTCCGCCGTCGCAGTTGAGCATGATGAGCATGCCTTTTCGATGGCGGCTCATGACCTCGGATAAGATCTCCGATATCTCATCTATCTTATCGGGTGTGTATTTACCAGTATAATCACCGGCGCTGAATTTCTCGATCGCAGCGACGGCACTCACTCTTGCAGGACCTGCGAGTATCTCATAGATCTCTTCCTTGGAACTGAAGTAGCGGTAGATGTTGCTCTTACTGATATAGCTCTTCTCGGAGATCTGCTTGAGCGAGGTATTGTCGTAACCATTCTTGATAAAGAGCTTCTCGGATATATCGAGGATCTTGTTTCTGATATCGTCTTTTTTGATCTGCATAGGAGCGCCTCCGAGGTCATTCGCGGATAAGATCGTAAGCTGATACTTTCTTCATCCTGTAAGACATTATGTAGCTTAATACGAACACTGATAATGTTACCACAATACAGGCCGCAAAAGTGAGAGACGGCTTGATGATGAGGTTGGAGTTCTTAAGGCCGTAGCCGTTCAGGACGAACCCGAACAGAGGATTAACGAAGAAGTATCCGGCGACCGCTCCCGCTACGGAACCGATAAGTGTCGCAGGCAGAAGCGAGAGACATAACTGGATCCTCAGCTGGGTGCTCGTAAAGCCGAGAGCCTTCTTGATACCGAATTCCTTCTCGCTTTTGACGAAGACAGTCTTAAGTAGCAGCCTTATGACCAGAAAGACGATCGCGATATTTAATGCGACCATGATGAGCACGATAAGACCTACGGCAAATACCGGCGTATTCTCGTCGCTGTGCTGATACTCATAATCGTTTTCGGTGTTGATGATATTGCTGTCGCCGAGAGCCATGCCCGCCTTGAGAATCGAATCGACCTTGGCGGCATCCGCGTCCTTGATCCTGACCCTGATGTAATCGTAATTGACCATCACTCCCAGCTCCTCCGCGGCGTCGCCCGTCACATAGAGCCTGTTATTCATCGCGGACTGCTGAAGTCCCGTGACCTTGAATGTTTTCGTCTTGCCCGCGAAGGTCACGTCAACGGTATCGCCTACTCCGAGACCCAATTCATCTGCGAGTGAACTTCCGAGCACAGTCTCGTCATCGCGTGAACAGAGCCTGCCTTCATATAGTTCAAAGCTCAGCTGCGTCGGATCGGTACAATAAACGAAGTCAGTCTGCTTGTCACCGATATAAGCGTAGTATGCCGTGATACCGTATGCGGCTGTCACACCGTCGAGCTTTCGGAGATTTTCTATCGAGCTGTTAACGGCCTTCGGAGAAGTATCCTTAACATAGAAGAAAGCATCTGCCACGTCCCCGATTATCATACGCTGAAAGTTGTTGATATCGACCTGCGTATTATAGTAGAGGACCATCGAGAACACCGTCACGAAGGCGACCGCGAAAAGGATGCCACCGACGATAAGATTCTGACCTCTGTTCCTCAAAAAACTCTTGATCGAGAGGAGCAGATCGACTCCGCCGCGCGTCTTCGAAAGCGGCATATGATCGCGAAGAGAACCGGTAGTCTGAAGACCGAATCTGAGCGCATTTGCAGGATGGAGTTTTCCCACTTTGATAGTCGAGAAGAATGTCGTAACAATGATCACGGCGATAACGCCGACGATCACCAAAAGGCTGAGCTTCGGATAGAATCTGTTCTTCCAGATAAGGCCCGATATCTCCCTGATATAGAGCTTATCAAGGACCGGGAATGCCGCATAGGAAAGCGTGATACCCAGGATGCTTCCGACAGATCCCAAGAGGATATATTCGGACATGAGAGCTCTTCTTATCTGCGCGACCGTGTGACCCACTGCCTTGAGCGCACCGATGTTCCTGATATCCCTGTTGATATTGTTGTTCATCGTAAACACGACGACGATCACGCATATGATCATGATGAGCGCAGCAAAAGCACCCATAAATGCAGCGAGGATATTGGTCACTGCCGTATATGAATATATGCCTTCTTCGTGCGCGAATCCTTCATCCGGCACACCATAGTCCGTCGCGATGGTCTCTTTCGTATCCTTAAGGCATGTCTCAACATCCTTACCGTCCTTGATATCAACATACATCATGTGGTCCCATGCAATATCAGCTCCTGCCTTCAGAGCATCATCACGATCTGCCTTAAGCCTTGCAAATTCATCCCCGTCGACCATCACGGAATAATATGTGTAGGATGATCCCATCATGAGGTGCTGATATATACCTGCGACCGTGTATTCATACTTGCCCTGAACGGAATCCAGATATACTTTGTCACCGATTTTAAGATCATTGCTCAATGCCGTATACATATTCATGTATATCTTCTTGCCGGGCACGCTGTCATCACGTTCGGCAAATCTTATGATCCCTGCGGCGCCCTCATCTTCCAGGCTCTGGAACATCCAATCGGTCGCCATCTTTTTCTCAGTATCATTACTCGTCTTAAGCGTGAAGGAATTCATCATGACGACTTCCATTATGTCGTATCCTTCTATGTATTCCCTGTTGTCAAAAAAGTCCGTCAGATCCACATCTCCGCCCGTATATGAATAGGCCGCAAAGACTGCGTAATCCCGTGTCGAAGTCTCATCGATATACTCGTTATAGAGATCCTCATAACGCGATGCAAGAAGACCCAGGTTCATGAGGAAAGTCGACATTATGATTATGAGCGAGAAGATCACGAGAAAGGTCCTGTCTTTTCGAATATTAGCCTTGATAAGTCTTACCATCCCATCGCCTCCAGAAAGTCCTTAACTTTAACATGGCGATCCTTATCCCCGCTCACGTATCTGGGAAGACGAAGCTCGCCCTCTATCCTGCCGTCCTTAAGGTAGATGATCCTGTTACCGCGACGCGCCGATTTGATATCGTGCGTTACCATCACGACCGACTGACCCGAGTTATTTATATCCGTAAGGACATTAAGCACGGAACTTACACCCGCGCTGTTCAATGCGCCCGTCGGCTCGTCCGCGAAAACAACGTCAGGATCGTTTATGAGCGCTCTTACCATCGCACAGCGCTGAGCCTCGCCGCCTGACAGCTGCGACGAATATTTTGTCGTCATGTCTTCGGATATTCCGATCCTGTCGAAAAGTCTCATCGCCTTGCTCTTGAGATTGCGCTGCTTTTGACCCGTGAGCATCCCCGTGCTTATGACATTATCCATGATGCTCATGCTGTCCATAAGATGAACCTGCTGGAACACAAATCCGCAGTGTCTGCGCCTGAATACCGCGAGCTTGTCATCGTTCATTCTCGTGATATCAACACCGCAGTAATCGATCTTGCCTTCCGTCGGTCTGTCCATTCCCGACAGCATGTAAAGCAGCGTCGATTTGCCCGCGCCCGACGATCCCATTATCACCGTAAAATCGCCTCTGTATATCTCGAGTTTCATATCGCTGATTATAGTGTGATCCTTACCGCCGGAAGTAAAATCCTTCCTTAAGTCACAAGTACTGATAACTACATCCTTTTTATCCATCGTTACGCCTCCCGCGCTTAAAATAATTCGCCATTAGCGACCGCATGCTTAGGCTATTTTTAGCGCGAAAAGGCTGTGCTTTCAATACTTTGAGGTCATAAGCGACCACTTGTGAAAATAGTTATCGTTTGAGGACCTTGCGAACTTGTGCTTCCGTCGCATCAAAGTTCTTCATTATCTGAGAGATGATCTTCGCATATGAATCCGCGGGATCTTCCTTATAACAGGATGTCACGAATCTGTATCCCCAGAGATACTCGGGGAGTGTATAAAGCGCGATCGGCCAGCCGTATCCTTCACCGCTCTTATTGAGGCGCGGCTTAAAGTCACGGGCGATCAGATATGACTCCATCTGGAGTTTTGAACATGTACCTTCAAAGTTCTTCTCGCCGCCTTTTCCGAATCCCGCTTTGTCCTTGATCTCATACGAAAAAAGTGCAGGTGTAGTGACAAGTTTTTTGACTGTCTTCGGCTCGACTTCGCATATCTCCGAATCGGGCCACATAAGATCCATGATGAGCTTTTCCCTGTACCCTGCTTTGCCGTCTTCGTAACGCGAATCAAAGTCATAACCGTCACGTCTGTAATTGGCAAAAAGAGGGAACCATTTCTTTGATACAAAGCCCGCTTTTTTACCGAAGAATTTGCCGTATGCTACCTTGCCGGTCCTGGCCAGGACCATCCTCCATTCCCAAGGATCGACATCGGCATCACCGCACCACCAGTCGGAAGCGGCAGTCATATTCTCGACAGAAAAACCCGGAACTTCGTTCTCAAAAAGAGGCAGGAATCCGACGCGGTCAATCACCTTGAGAAGCTCGTCGCTGCTCTTGATTCGATCGGGATCATCATAGTCCAGACCGCTCATGTACCACTGGCCGTTTATGACTTCCATAACTCTTTTTGCTCCACAAAGAAACCGCAGGAACTTGTCGTATAAGACTTTACTTTATTGCCGAACATATCGACTTCCTCAAACGGAACTTCACCGTTTCTTACACTGATCCAGGCCTCCTTGACCTTGGATGCGTAGTCACCCGGAACGGAAGGATCGGCATGAGAAGCATAGATGATATCGTACTCGCTCTGAAGGGCGATAAGTTTATCCAGAGAAGCTTCAAAATTATCAGGCTCACGCTTATTGCCGAACATAAAGATATGTCCTTTTTGAACGGAATCGCCCGCATAGAGAGCTCTGTTATTTACATCGAGAATTGCAACGCTGCCACTCGTATGACCGGGGATATGGATGATCTTAAGAGGCCTGCCTCCGAGGTCGATCAGATCGCCGTCGTGAAGCTCAACGAGCTTTATCTCAGGGAATCTCTTATCAACTTCACATCCGGTAAAATCTGAAGGATGCATGTATATTTCCGAGAAACTTCCGGTGCCAGATACATGGTCACCGTCACCGTGCGTATTAAGAAGGATGACCGGCTTATCCGTGAGAGTCTTGGCAAGGTCCAATGCATCAGGGCACTTAACGCCGCTGTCTATCATCATGGCTTTTTCGCTTCCGACAAGAAGGAAAAACCTTACAAAATCATCTTCAAATCTCCAAGTGCTCTCATCGATCTTAATTATCTCTGCCATATGATCCTCCTTCTGCTGACGGCGCTACATAAGCAACCTGTTTACATATGTAAGATTATATCATTTTCGAGTTGGCACGGATATCAGATCACTTATTCTTTCTTATCCTGTTGTTATTAATGAATGCAGAAGCACATACGAGTATCATCAAGCCAAAAAGGACTGCCTGACTTGTCAAGTGATTATAAAGGCTGTATCCGAACAGGAAGCTGCTAAAGCTTATGCCGATCATTGAGATGATCATTACTGCCTTGGAACCTGTGAACTTCTCCTCAGTCTTATTTGTAGTCATGTCCTCTCTGAACATCTTCTGAAGTTTGCTTTCGTCTTTCATTTTCGTATCCTCCGTGGTGGTGATGTTTTCTTAACTTGTGACTACATCTTACGGATGGCAGATTAAACAATCGCAAATCGTGATTAAAGAAAAGGTCGGAATTTTATTAAGAATCGTTAAAGCGGACTCATCTTCCCCTCAAATGAATATGTATGGTCGTAATCGATATTGAAGCAGACATCGACCGAGAACTTCTCAAGATCATAGACTGCGGACCAGTGAGTTCCTGATTGCTTCGCAAACTTAAGAACACCCATGGCCTCTTCGGAAGTCATCGAATCGACCTCATCGATCTTTTTACAGACAGAGGATGAACTCTACCTTCTTAGGGGAGTATCTATGACTTTAGTCACCCCTTGATCGTGACTTTTCGGACTTCAAACCCCGAGAGCACAAACTTATAATGCTGATATAAGGACTGATAAGGAGTTTTTACAATGGATCGAAAGATAGGTATGGCAGGCTCACTCATTAACGCGCTGACAGTGTTGCTGTTCGCGATATTCCTGATGACGGGTTTCAAACTCGGATATTTCTTCGTGTGCATAATCCTGGCACTCAGCTTCATCTGCATGGTCGCCGCATTGGATTCCGAGAGTAAAGAAGGAACCAAAGCAGCCGGCAGGACAGGCCTTGTCATGGCAGCGATCTATGCGACGCTGATCATCATCGTCTACTACACTCAGTGCACGACAGTAGCAAATGAGAACCTCACAGGCGAAGCACAAAGGCTCCTCGACTACAGCTACATGAGCATCATGTTCAACCTCGATATCCTGGGCTACGGCATAATGGCGCTGTCGACATTCTTTATAGGTCTTACCGTCGATGTTAAGACCAAGATCGACAAAGCGCTTAAGGTAATGCTCATGCTACACGGCCTCTTCTTCCCGGGCTGCCTCATAATGCCGATGACAGGCATGTTCATAAGAAATGACGGTTCGTCGTCATCAGGCGGCGGTGGTGTGCTCGCACTCGAGTTCTGGTGTGCATTTTTCCTCCCAATAGGTATCCTCGCATTTATGCATTTTAAGAACAAGCATATCAAAACCCCCGCAGATCTTTAAGATCCGACAGGGGCTGAAGGTATAAAATACGCAAGTACATCCGCTTGTTTATAACATTGTTACCATGTTCCTTCCGTTCTGCTTGGAGGCGTACATCGCTTTGTCGATCCTGTCAAAAGTCTCTTCAAAACTGTCGCCCGCCTTTAGCTCGGTCACACCGACAGAACATGTCAGACGACCGATCTCAGGGAACGAATACTCTTCGACTTTCTTTCTGAGCTTTTCAGCAAATGCAACAGCTGCTCCTGCATCCTTCCAGTAGCAGACAATAACGAATTCCTCGCCGCCCCAGCGACCAACGGAGGCCTTCTCTTCGATCGCGAGTTCCTTCATGATCGTCGCAAAGAGCTTCAGTGCCGTATCACCTGCATTATGGCCGTATGTATCATTTATGTTCTTGAACAGGTCAAGATCTATGAGCATAACGGAGATAGGATCATTGTTGCTCTGACGGATAGCAAGCGCGTTATTGAATTGCTTCTCTATCTCACCGTGATTATATACGCCCGTAAGAGCATCAGTAATAGCCATCTCCTCAAACTTCTTGAGCTCTGACAGCAACTCCAACGAATTCTCGTTGATATCCTGGACCATAAAGACAAAACGGTAATCGTCATCATTATAGGACTGCGCGCGGCTGAAAATGAGCTTTACCCAGATATACTTGCCTTCAAGATTCTGCATCATGCAGTCATAAGATGAAGTACGTCCCGGTGTAAAATTCTTCTTCAGATACTCAGGATCCGTGCGGCGAAGGAACTGCTCCTGGTCTTCAGGCCAGATCATATTGACGATCATCATTCGCCAGTCGGAATACTTAAGGTTGTAATTAACAACGTCTTCGGAGATCTCGGCAACATTGATGCTGCTCGTCGTGTCCTGAACAAGATCGATGTACATCGAGAACAGGTACGAACTCTGGATCGTACTGATCTTCTTGGTCGTCAGTGATTCCTGAAGCGACTCGTTATCGATGAATTCATCCATGACAAACAGATACTTCTTGCACTCGAAAAGCGGAAATACCGTCAACTGAACCAGATGAACCTGCTCTTCGTTTTCGAGTACCAGCTTCAAACGGCGACTGTATTTCTGCTTGAAAACGCCCGTATTGGCGGCAAATACCTGATAATCCTCCGAGATTTTCTCATTTGAATCATTAAAGTGGAACCACAGATCCAGGATGAGATCGTCATAACGTCCCGAATCCTTCAGGAAGCGCTCGAAAAAGCCTCGCTTTATGAGCGTTCTGTACTCATCGAGCTCCTGGTCGATCACGATAACCGCATCAACTTGCTCCGCAATAAGTCCGGAAACATCATCAACTGTATAATCAGCCAAGTTCTTATCGATCATATTTTTATCCTCGCGCACCAAAAAGTGTTGTCACCGCAAAATGACAAATATAAAAAATGATTTACAACTGAGTATATTATAAAACGGTCCGCCGCATATAGGTGTTAAAAAAATGAAAACAAACGAGGGGGACACGAAATGTCCACCCGAATTTTTATTGAATACCCGCACTGTGACATGTTGTAAAATGGATAGCAATAGTAATATCCGTCCCAAGGAGGTGCACAGAATGGATCAAATTAAGACAGGTGCTTTTCTGAAAGAATTAAGGAAGGCTCGTAATTTGACTCAGGAACAATTAGCCGAGAAGTTCGGTGTAACACAAAGATCAGTGTCACGTTGGGAAAATGGCAAAAATCTGCCTGACATCAGCCTTTTAATCGAATTGGCGGACTTCTACGACGTGGACATCCGCGAGTTGATAAGCGGAGAAAGGATGAGTGCAGAAATGGACGCGGATTTAAAGGAAACATTGGAAATGGTAGCAGACTACACTGAGGCGGATAAAGCCAAGATATTGAACAAGGTATACATATGCGGTCAGGGCTTGATGGCAGTATCGATAGCCTCTATGCTCGTATATTTTCTCTCTTATGTGTTCGATCTGGTCTTGTCCCCGTTCCTGTTGATATTGGCAAGCGGGATCCTGTCGATCAACACGATCATGGCAGGCCTTCAGCTCAAAGGCAGGCTGACCCGCGAGAAGAACAAGAAGAGGATCAGGATCACCATAGCGATCTGGGTCACGATCGCAGTATTGCTCCTGTTCTTCATTACCTTCGTCCTGCCGGGTATCCTCGTCAGATATAGCGGAGCCAGCGTGCAGTAAAAAATGCCCCAAACTGCATTTCTTAATGCAATCACAAAAACCAACCAATAAGGGGACCGGTTCAAAACTGAACCGGCCCCCTTTGTTATATACAAGGCGTGATCATGCTCTGTCAGCACATACATAGATATCCATACACCAGGTACCGTCTTTATCGTATTCATGCTCAAAACAGCCGACAACGTCATCGCTCTGTCTGACCTTGAGATTGTTTGCTTCCAGGTATTCCATGATGTGCTTATATCCGACAGGGATACGTTCGAACGGCTGGACCATCGGATCTTTGACCGTGATCACCGCATAATCGGCTTCGCTGTTGTTGCAGTATTCAGCGCCCTGACAATCCGTCTCAAATCCTTCCGGGAGAATATATGCAGCCGCATAGCCGTGCATTCCGAAGCGCATCGACTGCTCCTGAGAGACAAACGGGAAATCCCATCCGATCAGCTTCGCATTCGGATCAGCCGCAAGAAGGCCGCTCTTTTCAGCCCATGCTTTCATGTGGGTTATGGCATCATCTTCAGGACTTTGAGAGATCACGACATACTTCGCCATTCGAAAAGCAGGTACTTTACGGATCGTTACATCAGAATAGATCTCGCCTTTGGAAGTCAGGTCTCCTCGGACCAGCTCATCCATATTGCAGGAAAACAGTGAACACATCTCAACCAGTTTGGAAAGCTCCGGTGTGACCTCGTTTGACTCCCAACGGGAGACGGTCTGCCTGCTGACACCCATCTTCTCCGCAAACTGCTCCTGTTTCAGCTTGTTGATCTTACGCAGATATTGAATATTATTACCTAAACTCATAGTGCTATCTCCTTGACATAAATTGATCCTGTCGGCCGAAACAGTGATAACGGATAACCGTGAATTCATTATGTCACACGGGAATTTACATGTACACCAATCAGAACGTGCTTTTCAGGCGGATAATGTCGCACCGACTTTACATTTCTTCTCTGTCTGTTCAACAAAGCTTTTTTCGATACAATAATATCAAAGGACAAAATCTCGGATTTTAAGACAGGATTTTCGAAAAGGGCGATAGTAACCTTATGGTAAATACTAAGGAGGACTCAAATGAATTGGGCAGAAGTCATCAATGAAACGCTCCGATATCTGGAGAAGAACATCATGACGGTCCAAGGTCCCAAGGAGGTTGCTATGGAAGTTCATGTATCGTCAAGTTATCTGCAGAACAGTTTTCAGATGATCACGGGTTACACTATCGGTGAATATATCAGGAGCAGAAGGCTCTATCT
>CADCPU010000077.1 GCA_902803365.1 Oscillospiraceae bacterium | reverse complement strand
TTATCGTCCGTCATGATGTCATGAGCGTTCCAAGCTGTTACTACAGGGATCTTGAGCTTGTCGCAAGCCTTGAGGAATTCTGCTCTTGCGCCTGCAACGTTAACGCCTGTACCTGCAAATACAACAGGGCGCTTAGCATTCTTGAGCTTATCCAAGATAGCAGCTGTTGTAGCCTCATCGTAGGATGGATTCTCCTTGGCCTTGAGCTCAGCTTCTTCAGCGCTGCCCTCAAAGTGACGGAGGCTGTCCTTGTCTACCTTTGCAGCCTGAACGTCGAGCGGGATATCGAGCCATACAGGTCCCTTACGGCCGTTGTTGGCGAGGAACCATGCCTTCTCGAGATGATAGAGGATGTCGTTAGGCTCAGTTACCATAACGGCATACTTGGTCATGTTCTGAACGGAGTCGATGATCGGGAATTCCTGATCGCCGAGCTGACGGAGAGGTACGTCCGTGGACCAGAGAGTTGTCTCTCTCTTAACCTGACCGGAGAGAACGAACATAGGGATGGAATCAAGATAACCTCCCATGACGCCCGTGATGGCATTCGTTCCGCCGGGACCGGAAGTTACGCAGCAAAGAGCGATCTTGCCCGTAAGTCTGGCGTAACCTTCAGCTGCGATGGCGCAAGCCTGCTCATGGTGGTTGTAAACGCATGTGAGGCCTTCTTTGTGGCCGAGTGCGTCGTTAAGATGCATAGCGCCTCCACCCGTTACGGTGAAGTTGTGCTTTACACCTTTTGATACAAGAAAATCTGCAATCAGATGTGCTATCTTGATCTCCATTTTGTCATTCTCCTTTATTTAACGATAAAGCCCAAGAGGTCGAGGGCTCTGTCAACATAGATTACATGTTCGTATTCGTTGATATCATCCTGGACTTCAAATCCGAAGCCGAACGATACACCGGCAAAATCAACGCCGAGCGCCTTGGCACCCGTGGCATCGTGCTTGGAATCGCCGACCATCAGGACCTGATCCTTGGTGACGTCAAGATCTTTAATGCAAAGTTCGATGATATCGGACTTCTTAAGCTTACCTTCATAATCGGAACCGTAGATGACATCCACCATCTTATCGACACCGAAGTGCTCGAGGAGCTTCATTGTGTAGTCCTGCTTCTTGTATGTAGCGACTGCCGTTCCGAAGCCTAAGTCGCGAAGCTTGTCGAAGAGCTCGAAAACGCCTTCGTACGGCTTTGCATAGAGAAGATTATGATTGCTGTATCTGTCTCTGAAAGTCGCGGCCGCCTTCTTTAAGTCTTCACCGTGAATGTCATATTTGTCTTCAAAAGACCACTCGATAGGAGGTCCGATAAATGTTCTCAATACCTCAGGCTCGAGTTTTTTAAGTCCCATTATCTCTGCCGTCTCTTCGATCGACTTCAAGATCCCCTCTGAAGTGTCGAGTATCGTTCCGTCGAGATCGAAAAGGACTGCCTTATACTTACTCATCCTCACTGCTCCTTTTTAATGTTGTAATAAGAAGAAGTGATGAAGTGCAGATCAAAGTCAGCGCTGAGCTTGCCGAGTTCGAAGATCACATAATGATTGAGCTCATCAGCCTCTGCGGACGTGAAGTTGTACTCCATATCAGGATCGAAGTAGTTCGGACCCTCATCTGTAGCATAGCCGTCAAAGCCTGCCGCATAAGCTTCCTTGATGCCGATCTTTTTCAAGACCTTGAGGAGCATAAGGAATGAATTGTCCATGATCTGTGCATTGTAATCGAGAAGGCTCGAATACTTGAGCGTATAGTCGAACTCATATGTGGAGCTCGTAACGTTCGATGTCGCGATGACCTTGAATGTATCTGCGTTCTTGGCGATGCTCGATGACAACTGGACATAACGCTTTGCATTTGTGATAAAGCAGAAGTCCGGCTTGATCGTATTGGAGATGTAATTGATCGTAATGATGATCGGGTTATTCTCCCTGATGAAGTTCTCGACCTTCTCGTTTTCGTTAACTACGCTCGTGCCCGGGCCCAAAACGAGGATCTTGTTGCCCTGGAGCTCCTTGGAGAGCTTGACCAAGTCTTCAACGTCGTCGACTTCTCTCTCCTGATAATCCTTGTAGAGTTCTTCGATGAGCTTTTCATCGTAGAGGAGCTTCTTGTCGCCCTCGAGCTTGGCAAGGATCGTATTGACCTGCTTAACGGAGAGCGTTCTCTTGTTCATGAGATAGCTTACGTAGTTAGGATGGCAGTCGTTGGATGCTGCGATAAAGTAGAACATATCGTAGCCCCAGTGTGCCTGCTTCTGAAAATTGATGATATTGGAATCGCATGCTTCCAGTATCTGGGAGATGCTGTAATTCTTACCTTTGCGGTCGTTGAGGTACATCGCGAGGAGCTCGAGAGGACAGTTACCTGCGCTCTTGCCCATGCCGTAGATCGTACCGTCGACCAGGAGATTTCTTTCCGTCTTCATGGAAAGAAGCTCGATGCAGTTTGCATAGCCGAGCTGGAAATTGTTATGTGCGTGATAGCCGAGGCTGATATCAGGATCGAGATTTGCATTCAGGATCTCTGCATAGTGCATCAACGTATCGCTGTGGCAAAGACCGTATGTATCAACCATGGATACAGCAAAAGGCTTGATCTCGTTTGCCATGCGGATGAGGTCGAGAAGCTCTTCGTCCTCATAACTCGTGATGGATACGAGCTGTGCGAATACCTTGTAACCAAGGTCCTTTATCTGCTTAACATAAGCCATGGCCTCTTTCCTGAGGTGCTTTTTGAAGATAACACGGATACCGTCGATACAGCTCTCTGATTGAGGACATACCCTGCTGATATCAAGAGTTCCGTAATCGATCATACCGACCGTCAGGGAATTACCCTTATCAAGATTGCCGAACGTTCTCGTGATGGACTTTACATCCGGGAAGATCGTTCTGTTGGGATCATATTCCCTTCTCTCGTCTATAAAGCCGACTTCGATAAAGTCTACTCTTGAAGCTACGAGTCTTTCAAAGAT
>CADCPU010000076.1 GCA_902803365.1 Oscillospiraceae bacterium | reverse complement strand
CCCGATAACATTTATCCGTGGGCCAATAAGGATATCTATGATTCAATGACTGAGAAGGGGCTCATCATATCGGAGATGCCTCCGGGCACCAAGGCGCAGAAACAGTATTTTCCTTCAAGGAACCGTCTGATATCCGCCATATCCGACTGCTGTCTTGTCATGGAAGCGGGAAGTCACAGCGGTACTCTTCATACGGCATCCTTCGCGGCGGCATATGGTAAAGAGGTATATGTATTACCTAATACTATATATAGTGAATTTGCGATGGGCGGATTAAGGCTCATCAATGACGGAGCCAATATCCTTCTTAAGAGCGGTGATGTCATTCAGGAGATCGCCGAGCGAAGTTATATGAAGCTTATCGAAAAGGGCGTTAACGTTTTCGATGACACCAAGGAGGAATTATCAGATGACGTATCGGTCAAGAAGGCGATAGAGGAGATATTGAGCGTGAAGCCCAAGACTTCGGACGAGCTCGTGGCAATTCTTAAACAGCCGTATTTTAAGGTATCGGCGCTTTTGTCTGAAATGGAGATCGACGGACGCGTGACCGTGGAGCACGGAAAATTTGTTTTGACAATTTTTAAACAATGAAGTATATGTATAAACTGTATGATTATTTTTAAACAGGTGATTACATGTCGAAATATTTGGTAATAGTGGAGTCTCCGGCTAAGGCAAAGACAATAGGGAGATACTTGGGCAAAGATTATAGGATAGCGGCTTCCGTAGGACATATTAGGGATCTTCCTTCGGCTACGCTCGCTGTAGATGTAAGAAACGGCTATAAGCCGATCTATATAAATATGCGCGGTAAGGAGAAGGTCATCAAGGAACTTAAGGAACTCAGCAAAGAGTCCGATTTTGTTTATATCGCAACCGACCCGGACCGTGAGGGAGAAGCAATTGCATGGCATATTGCAAAGACGCTTAATATAAATGTAGATACAGAATGCAGGATCACTTTTAACGAGATCACTAAGAAGGCCGTTCAGGATGCTATCACTCATCCGAGAAAGATCGACCTTGATCTGTTCAATTCACAGCAGGCAAGACGTATCCTCGATCGTCTCGTAGGTTACGAATTGTCTCCGCTCCTCTGGCAGAAGATCAGGAAGGGTCTGTCTGCAGGCCGCGTTCAGTCCGTTGCGACTAAGATCGTTATGGACCGCGATGCCGAGATCGACGCATTTGTCCCTGAGGAGTACTGGCTCGTTAACGCATCTTTGTCACCAAAGACGATCGATCACCGATTCAAGGCAAGATACTACGGTATCGAAAAGGACGGTAAGGCTGAGAAGGTCAAGCTCAACAACAAGGCTGAGGCCGATCAGGTCCTTAAGGCAGTTGAAGGTAAGGAGTTTACGGCAGCTTCGGTCAAGAAGGGCCAGAAGAGCAGAAATCCTTATCCTCCGTTTACGACATCAACGCTTCAGCAGGAAGCTTCAAGAAGACTCGGCTTTTCTTCAAGAAAGACCATGTCAGTTGCTCAGCAGCTCTATGAAGGTGTCGAGATCGACGGCCACGGCCAGAACGCTCTCGTATCCTATATCCGTACGGACTCCGTAAGAATATCCGATGAGGCTATGGCTTTTGCGGATCAGTATATCGCTGAGCGCTACGGTAAGGAGTTCCTGCCTGAGAAGAAGAGATCATACAAGAACAAGAATTCATCACAGGATGCTCACGAGGCTATCAGACCGACTCATTTTGAGTTCCCGCCTGAAGAGATCAAGTCATCTCTCCAGCCCGATCAGTTCAAGCTCTACAAGCTCATCTGGGAGCGCTTTATCTCATCTCAGATGGCATCTGCAGTTGTAGATACAGTATCTTTGGATCTTCGCTGCGGAGATCAGATCTTCAGGACACAGGGCGAGACAGTCGTATTCCAGGGCTTCCTGGCAGTTTATGCAGATGTAAATGACGAGACTGAGACTGAGGAAGACGATTCCAAGGTCAAGCTTCCTGAGATCAAGGAAGGTGAAGCTCTCGCTAACCTCGGTGTAACAGGCGAACAGAAGCACACGCTCCCTCCGCCGTACTATACAGAAGCAACGCTCATCAAGGCACTCGAAGAAAACGGTATCGGACGTCCTTCGACATACGCTCCGACCATCTCCACGATCCTTGAGCGTGATTATGTAAGAAAAGAAGGCAGGCTCATCAAGATCACCGATCTCGGTAAGCTTGTTACGAATATGCTCGCAGATAACTTCAAGGAGATCGTAGACGTTTCCTTTACGGCCGATATGGAAAGCAGGCTCGATGAAGTCGAGACAGGCAAGACAGACTGGGTATCAGTAATCGATTCGTTCTATCCTAAGTTCCACGAGCAGATCGATGCGGCAGCCAAGTCCATCGAGAAGGTCAAGTTCGAGGAAGAGCACACAGGCGAGACATGTCCTAAGTGCGGCAAGGGCGAGCTCCTTATCAAGGCCGGCAGATTCGGTAAGTTCATCGCATGCTCGAATTTCCCGGAGTGCGATTATACGGATAATATCAAGGTCAAGGCAACAGGTGCTGTTTGCCCTTACTGCGGTTCCGAGCTCCTCGTAAGACAGTCGAGAAAGCACAAGAACAAGACTTTCTATATCTGCGAGAAGCAGGGAAGCGATCCTAATTGCGACTTCATCTCATGGGATCTTCCTGTAAATGACAAGAAGTGTGAAGTCTGCGGTTCTTATATGGTATGGAAGTCCTTCAGGGGCAAGAAGTACTGCAAGTGTGCCAATAAAGACTGTTCATCAAATGCAAAGAAGAGCAAGTCTTCTTCTTCGGAGAGCTGATATATGACTGACGCGTACATCAATGTGATCGGAGCAGGCCTTGCAGGTTCCGAGGCTGCGTATTTGCTCGCATCCTTCGGTATCAAGGTCAAGCTTTATGAGATGAAGCCTATCAGAAAGAGCGATGCTCATAAGTCTGATAACTTCGGTGAACTCGTATGCAGTAATTCTCTGCGTGCGGCTTCTCTCGAAAACGCCATCGGTCTTCTTAAGGAAGAACTCCGTCAGATGGGGTCTCTCATCATGGAGGCCGCTGATAAGGCGCAGGTTCCGGCAGGCGGCGCTCTCGCTGTCGACCGTGACGAGTTCTCTTCTTATATAACCGATAAGGTAAAGAATCATCCGAATATCGAAGTCATCGCGCAGGAGATCACCAAGGTTCCTGACGATGCCATTACAATAGTAGCAACCGGTCCTCTGACTGACGGCGAGCTTTATGATGATATCTTAAGGCTCACGGGCGGAAGCGACCTGCACTTTTTCGATGCCGCCGCACCGATCGTCACATCCGATTCTATCGACATGACGAAGGCCTTCAGAGCTTCAAGATACGGCAAGGGCGGAGACGATTACATCAACTGCCCGATGAACAAGGATGAGTACCTTGCATTCTATCGTGAGCTCATCGCAGCCGAGCAGGCTGAGGTCAAAGGCTTTGACAAGGAGATCGTATTTGAGGGCTGCATGCCTATCGAGACGATGGCAAAGCGCGGCGAAGATACGATGCGCTTTGGTCCGCTCAAGCCTGTCGGCCTTATCGATCCGAAGACGGGCAAGGAGCCTTATGCGTGCCTTCAGCTCCGTCAGGATAACAGAGCAAAGACGATGTATAACCTCGTAGGATTCCAGACGAGACTTAAGTTCGGTGAGCAGAAGCGTGTCTTCGGTATGATCCCGGGACTCGAAAACGCCGAGTACTACAGAATGGGAGTAATGCACAGGAATACTTATCTCAGGTCTCCTGAGGTCCTTAATGACGATTATTCGCTCAGAAAGTACCCGAATATCTTCTTCGCAGGACAGATCACGGGTGTTGAGGGATATATCGAATCAACCGGTTCCGGATTTCTGGCTGCATACTATGCGGCTCACAGGCTTTGGAACAAAGAGCCTGAATATAAGTTTGAGAGTGATACTGTCATCGGTGCCATGGCGCAGTATGTTTCTGACCCGAGCGTCAAGAAATTCGTGCCGATGAACGCAAATCTCGGTATAATGAAACCGTTCGATGTAAGGTTTAAGGGTAAGACTGCCAAGAAGGACAAGTGCGCAGCTGTCGTAAAGCGTTCCTTGGAGGCACTCGAAGAAGCTAAGGGATATATTCATAGTCTTAAGGAGAACAGATAATGTTTTTTAAGAAGAATGCACCGACAGAGGATCTGTTGGATGACTTAAACGAACACGGTCCGGTGTATCGCTTTTTCGCGAGCTTCGGAACACATTTCCTCAAGCTTACGGGCTTGAACCTGCTGTTCATCGTGTCGAATATTCCCGCGATGCTCCTGGCATTCGTTTACTGTCTTTTCTTTTTGCCTTCGATCAACGATGTCTTTATCCCGGAAAACTTCGTTAAGTACGTAAGCGATATCGGACTTGTCGGAAATTCAGCCATCAACGATGTCGGAACCGACGCGGGCTACCAGCTCTACTATCTCATCGTCGTGTTCTGCGTCATGTTCCTTCTGGGATCGACCCTGGTCTGTATCGGACCGTTCCAGTCGGGCTTTGCGACGATCTACAGGAATATCGCGAGGAACAGAGGCGTGTTCTTTTTCTCTGATATCAAGGACGGTATCAAAGAGAACTGGAAGCAGTCGACGATCCATATGCTCATATCTCTTGCTGCTACGGCACTCCTTCTTATGGGTATCGCATTCTATTCGAATCACTTCGGACGTATGGGAACCGCGATCTCGGTACTGTTCACAGTGCTCCTGATGTTCTGGATCGCCATCTCCAACTTCGTTCATTACCTTATCGTATGTATCGACCTGCCGCTCAAGAAGATCTACCGCAATGCGTTCTTGTTCTTCCTGATCAAGCTCATTCCGTGCATGGGACTTATCTTCCTTACGGCCGTGCTCCTTTTGGCAGTTCCTTGCATCCTTCTATTGACCACTACATATTTTGCTTATGCGATCGCAGTTTTCTACTATCTCATGATCGTGTTCTGCTTTATCCAGTATGCGTACGCATTTATGGCCAATGAGATGGTCAACGGATACATGCTCGCCAAGAATCCGGAGGAGAGTGAAGAAGAGTAAAGTCTTGTTTTGAGCGCCTCTTCGGGTATACTTAAAATATCTTTGTGGAGGGTGCACGACAAGATGGATTTTGGTTCTTTGCCATCACAAGCTAAGATCGGTATATATATCCTGGCCGCGCTTATTGTCGCGGTCATTGTCTCTATGGTCCTTATATCGCGCCAGCTCATAAAGATACTTACCGGCTCCAAGATACATTCCGATTCGTATGAGGAGAACTCGCTCTTTGCTGATGTTGCGTATTTTTTCGAGAAGGGCGCGAGACAGAAACAGGAAGATTCCATCTACATCTCACATCTCGACGATTACGTTGATTACGGAATCCTCGCCTGCATATCAGACGGTATGGGCGGACTTAAGTACGGTGCAGAGATCTCGCGTTATATCATCGATGAAGTCGAGAAGATGTACCCGTTCAATTTCTATGAGAGCGAAGAGGCTTCGGTCAAGATATCGAGGATCTCGAATGCCGTTTACGAGAAGTACGGCCGAAAGGGCGGTGCGACGCTCGCTCTGATCCATATCTTTGAAGATAAGCTGAACTTCTACAGCGTAGGTGACAGTAACATAATCCTTATAAGGAACGGCACGCCTACGATCCTCAACTATAAGCAGAACTACAACAAGATGCTCATCAAGAAATATGCAATGCTCGATTCGACTACCGAAGAAGCTTACCAGAACAAGAAGGGCAGGGCACTTGTTGATTTCATGGGCAATAACAATATCCGCGTCATCTATTCGCAGGAACCGATCAGGCTTTTTGACGGCGATGTCATCTTTGTCTGCTCCGACGGCGTTACGGATGCCTTGAGCCTTCAGGCCGTGGCACATCTGGTCGGCCTTAATGCCAAGAAGACTGCGGAAGAAGTCAAGCTTGCGATCAGGCAGAAGAACGTCACGCGTCAGGATAACTACTCCGGAGTCGTTATCCATCTGAACAGATACAATTTCTGAGGTGTTTACATGATAGAGTCATTCAGTTTCAGTCACAGCGGCGGTTTGGAAGCCTATAACGACGAAGTGTTCCTGGGCTTCGGCGCTTTTACGATCAGCGTTGTCGTAAACGGCAAAGACGATCCTGAGTCCTGTAAGCGCGTCTCGGATACCGTCAGCAAGATCCTGAACATCAATTTTAAGCGCTTCAGCTTTGATGACATCTCGTATCTCATCTTCAGAAACGTTAAGAGGAGCGACGAGTATATACTCGTAAGGATCACCGATGAAGAGCTCGAGACCGAGATCCACGGAGGTGTCAGAGGTTATCTCATTAGAGGAGGAGATATAGTTAATGTAACGAACGGCCTCATGGCGCTCGAAAACGAGGACCGCATAATAATCGGTACTGACAGGTTTTTCGAGGACTTAACGCCTGAAGCTGTCCTCGCCGATGCCGTTACGTCATTCAGTGCCGAGGAGTGGCTGAATTTCCTGGTCAGCAGGATCTCTGACGCCAATCAGCTGCGCGGCAAGAATCTCTCGGCCGTTGCATTTATCGTAAGAAAAACAGAAGTCGTAAGAACTGATCTTACGACTCTGATGAACTGATATCTTATTTTTTGTCGCCGTAGTATCTGGCGAAGAACTCATCCCTGAAATCCAGGAGCGCGTCGTTTGCGATCGCGTCTCTGATGTCTTCCATGAGATTTAAGAGGAATGCGATGTTGTGCCATGTGCAAAGCCTCTGTCCGAACATCTCCTTTGCTTTGAGAAGGTGTCTGACATAAGCCTTTGTGAAGTTCCGGCATGCGTAGCAGTCGCACTCAGGATCGATCGGCTCGAATGCCTCTGCATATTTCTTGTCTCTTGCGATGACCCTGCCGTGTGAAGTAAGGACTGTTCCATGACGACCCATTCTCGACGGGAGTACGCAGTCGAACATATCAATGCCTCTGATCGCGCCTTCGATGAGATAGTCAGGGGAACCTACGCCCATGAGATATCTCGGCTTGTCTTCAGGCATGCACGGTACTGTGACATCGAGCATCTTGTACATGAGCTCGCCCGGCTCTCCGACGGACAGACCGCCGATAGCAAAGCCCGGAAGGTCTCTTGAGCAGATCTGCTTAGCGCTTTCAACTCTTAAGTCCTCATACATATTTCCCTGAATGATTCCGAAAAGAGCCTGATCTTCAGGTCTCATATGTGAATCGATACAGCGGTCGAGCCATCTTGTCGTACGCTCGAGCGATTTTGCCGCATACTCGTGAGTAGAAGGGTAAGGGCAGCACTCATCGAAAGCCATAATGATATCGGCACCGAGATCGTTCTGGATCTTAATGGACTTCTCAGGAGTAAGGATATGCTTGGAACCGTCGATGTGCGAGCTGAACTTAACGCCTTCCTCGATGATGTCCTTCGGCTTTGCAAGAGAGAATACCTGGAATCCGCCGCTGTCAGTAAGAACAGCGTTGTCCCAATGCATGAACTTATGAAGTCCGCCGGCCTTCGCGATGAGCTCGGAGCCCGGTCTCATCCAGAGGTGGTATGTGTTGGACAGGATGATCTTAGCACCCATTGAATCGACTTCGTCAGGGCTCATACCCTTGATCGTAGCCTGTGTTCCTACCGGCATAAAGACAGGCGTCTTGATGTCGCCGTGAGGTGTGTGAACGATGCCCAGACGTGCGCCGCTCTGCTTACATGTGTGTATGTGTTCGTACCATACAGGAAACTTTGCCATAAATTACTCCTTAAGATCTGTGATGAACATCGCGTCGCCGAAGCTGAAGAATCTGTACTTTTCTTCGACCGCATGCTTATATGCGTTAAGAACGTTTTCCTTGCCTGCCAATGCCGATACCAGCATGATGAGCGTTGACTCAGGCAGGTGGAAGTTTGTGATCAGGCAATTGACGCACTTAAATTCGTAGCCCGGATAGATAAAGATATCAGTATCGCCCGAGCATGGCTTCATCTCAGGGTCCCTGCTCGCAACTGTCTCAAGTACGCGGGTAGATGTGGTTCCGACCGAGATGATGCGCCTGCCTTCTTTTCGAGCGCTGTTTATGATATCAGATGCTTCCTGACTGAAGTTGAACCATTCCGAATGCATCTGGTGAGTCGTTACGTCCTCGACCTTGACCGGACGGAATGTGCCAAGTCCAACGTGAAGAGTAACTTCCACGATCGATACGCCCATCTCGCGGATCTGATCCAAAAGCTCAGGCGTGAAGTGAAGACCTGCAGTCGGAGCAGCCGCGGAACCAGGAAGCTTGGAATAGACAGTCTGATAGCGTTCTCTGTCCTGAAGCTTCTCGTGGATATAAGGCGGCAGCGGCATTGTGCCGGCGCGATCCAGGATCTCTTCCCAGATGCCTTCAAAATCGAATCTCACGATCCTGTTGCCGTCAGGGAGTACTTCCTCGCACTCGGCTTCAAGCTCGCCCTCGATAAACGTGAATCTGCGGCCCGGTTTGACCTTTTTGCCCGGTCTTACGATACATTCCCAACGTCTGTCATCGAGCCTTTTAAGGAGCAGGATCTCAACAGGCGAGCCCGTATCGGATCTTGCGCCGATGAGTCTTGCGGGAATAACGCGCGTATTATTAACAACGAGCACATCGCCTTTGCGAAGATACTCGAGTATATCCGTAAAATGTCTGTCAGATACGGCTCCGGTCTTCTTGTCCAGAACCATAAGCCTTGATGAAGATCTGTCCTCGAGCGGATGTTGGGCGATCAATTCTTCAGGCAGATCGTAGTAAAAATCACTGGTCTTCATAGTTACCTCTTTTCAATAATACGATTATACCAATCGCTCTCCCAAATGACTCTGCTCTTTTTATCTACACGTGCACGAATTAAATAATAATATATACAACTCATGATGTTCTTTTGTTATAATTATCTAAGTTATTTTTTACAGAAAGAAGGAACTGTTATGAAGTACAAGAGATTTGTAGTAAAAATCGGTACAGCCATCCTCGGCGCAGCCATGATCACTTCCGCATTCTCCGTTGCAGGGATCGAAAACACGGTCAGGGCAGATGTCGCAACAAACAGCGTTTTGATGCTCAACAGCGGCAAGACTCTCGATGTCGAGACTCCGAAGGATGTCGAACTCGATGTTCCGAAGATCCAGGGAAAGAAGCTCAAGGATCTGCCGGGTGTAGATGATCCTTTTATCTTTAAATGGAAAAAGGGTGATTCATATGAACGCGAGTTTAAAGTAACGAAGTCCGGTGTTTATTCTGTATTCTCCAGTGACGCTCAGCATGGTTTTAAGATCGAGAATTCCATGGGCGCTACAATATCCTCCAGAACGTACGCATATTCCAACAGCGTATATACGGCTCAGCTTAAGGCAGGAAGTACTTACAAGTTCTATTTTGTTCCTGCGATCGGTCTTGATGTTGATGCGTGTAATTATACTGTTTGTCCTCCGAAGGACGTTGTTGATGTTACGGGATATACTTCCATTGATGATTCTTTTGAGTTCATCGGCCAGTCCATCGAATATAAGTACACAGCTCCAAAGACTGGTAAATTCCGTATCGAACACGATAAATCCCTCGATAATTATGTTGACTTTGTTGTAAGTACCGAAGACGGCAGTGAGATCCAAAATATTAATGATCTTGCACCTGCCAAGGGTTTCTTCGTGAATTTTGAGAAGGGCCAGACTTATGTTATCAAGTTAACGTGTTCCAAGGTCACTGACTTTACATATTCGATCAATGCTCCTAAGGATTCTGTCGACATTACCAAGTATACGAAGATCAAAGATAATCTCGAATACGACCAGCAGAGCAATATGTACGAATACACGGCTCCTCGTTCCGGCACTTACAATATCAGCCTTTCTGACGTTAAGGACATGGTTTATCTCAGAGCTTCTGACAGCAAGGGTGATAAGATCAAGACAGTCTCGACCAAAAAGAGCGTTAACTTCAATATCGATATGCAGAAGGGCGCAAAGTATGTTTTCGAGGCCTTCCCATATGAATACAACGATAATACGGTAACGCCATATACGATCACGATCACACCTCAAAAGCCTACCGTTGATATTTCAAATTACGATGTCGTCAAGGATTCCGTCACGTTCGGCGATCAGAAGAACGAATATACCTTCAAAGCAACCGAAGACGGTAAATACGCATTTAACGTAACTTACGGTGATCAAGGCTCGTTCGCGATCTATGATGCCAAGAACAATAAGGTCAAGTCATGGACAAACTATAACCAGAATACCGTTCATAAGATCGAAGTAGAACTCACGAAGGGCACTTACAGGATCGTTTTCGACAACAATTCGTCAGTCGGATTTGAATACAAGATCGATATCACAAAGCCTACCGTCAATAACGACCAGATCAAGGGCTTCATCGAGCGTATCTACACATACGTCCTCAACCGTGAGAGTGAAGAAGAGGGCGTAAACTTCTGGTACAGCGAGCTTTACAACTTCAACCGCACCGGCGCCGAAGTCGCACAGGGCTTCATCTTCAGTCCTGAGTTCGAAAACCGCAATACCACCAACGAAGAATTCATCGAGATCCTGTACAAGACATTCTTCGGCCGTGAATCCGATGTTACCGGCATGACATACTGGCTCTCGTTGCTCGAGTCCGGCACGTCACGTATGGATGTTGCCAACGGCTTCATCTTCTCGCAGGAGTGGGCCGATACATGCGCTTCCTATGGCATCCGTTCCGGCTGTGACTCAGTCGCTGCAACAGTAGCTATCAAGCCGACCGATGCAACTAACGCGTTCGTTGAGCGTATGTACACGACAGCTATGAAGCGTGCATCCGACAAATCCGGTAAGGAATACTGGGCTTCCGAGCTTTCCAATTTCCGCACCACCGGTGAAAACGTCGGCGCAGCATTCTTCCTCAGCGAAGAGATGACCAACTTCAAGCTTTCCGACAAGGAATATCTCGATCGTCTCTATTCGACATTTATGGATCGTGAGGCAGATTCCGACGGTGCCGCTTACTGGCTTGACCAGCTCGCCAACGGCGCAACCCGCGCTCAGGTCGTTTACGGCTTCACCCGCAGCCCTGAGTTCGTCGAGAAGTGCGTCGCCGCAAGGATCCTTCCTTACCTCGATACCGCCGTACCGGGTGTAGGCTGATCTTAACTGACTCATTCGACAGGGCCGTCCGCGGCCCTGTTTTTTTGCGCTTTTTTTCGCGCCCGCCACTTCCGACTCACCCTTAGGGTGAGCGAAGATACTCGCCTCACAGAATGACTCACCCTTAGGGTGAGCGAAGATACTCGCCTCACAAAATGACTCACCCCTAGGGTGAGCGAATATAGTCGCACCACAGTAAAACTCACCCTTAGGGTGAGCGAAGACACTCGCCTCACAAAAT
>CADCPU010000075.1 GCA_902803365.1 Oscillospiraceae bacterium | reverse complement strand
TGTCGGATGTGTTCCTGTTTTCGAACTCTTCGCTGAAGATGAAGCCCTGTGCGACTTCTGCGCCCGTACGGCGGAAGGAGATGAGTTCGTCGCTCCAGAATGCCAAGCCGTCTGCCTCGGGCTCTCTGCCGAGAACATAAGTGTAGATCCTTGCTACAAATTCTGATGTTGCAGACTTTGTCTCTTCAGAGACTGCGACTTGCGTATTTGATGAAGGTGTGCTCGCTGCAGGTGCTCCGGTCGTCTGTGGGGCGGTCGTTGAAGTTGCTGCAGTTGAAGGTGCAGCCGTTACTCCTGCTGCAGGAGATACTGAAGAAGTCGGCTCATTCTTGCTATGGATATCGAATGTGTAGACATCGGTATCCTTGAAGTTGCCGATACCTGTGATCGTGATCTTGCCTGTGTCTTTGCCTATCACTGTGTTGTTTGAGTAGGACACAGTGTAATCCTTGCCTTCAACAAGTGTCATGTCGTTATATGTAATGGTGAGCTCAGGCTTTACAGGATTGATGCCGTCATAAAAGAAGCTCTTCTTGTATGAAACCTTACAGTCCAGAATAGAAGCAGGGACGATGTTAAAATACGATATGGTATGGCCGTAGTACAGATTGCGTGCACTTACTACGGTGACTTTTACTTGTCCTACATCGGTGTTGTTGTAGAAAGTCGTGTAAAACTCGGCAGGGTCAACATAGATCGTTTTTTCACCCTCGGCGCGTTGAAGGACCAACTTTGGTGTTATCGGCTTACCAGTATATACTTTATCTCCGCAGATGATATTGTAATCTGTTATATCCTGTCTGACGATATAGGTGCCTTCGACACAGCCTGTATAATCACCCATACCATAAATTTTGTATTTATGCACACCCGGATCCTTGGTACAGCCTTCAAGATCCAATTGATATTTAACCTTATTTCCGTTATATGTGACGTCCGGAACTACGAGGCTGCTAAGAGATTCTGTCCTTGTTGAATTGAACTTCACGACAGGAATATCACATATTGATATATCGATCCATTTTATACTGAATTTCTCAGTGCGCGTTCCGGTAAAGTTGCCTATACCTGTGATCGTATAAGTGTACTCGCCCTGTTCGATTGCAGCAGGAGATATGGAGATCTCATAATCTTTGCCTTCGATGAGTTGATACTTAAGATCGTACCCTTCAAACCAGATCTCAGGATCTGGCTTGATACTCTTTCCCGTATAAGCATAATATGGCCGTTTGACTTTTATTCTAAAATCGGAGATATCACGTGGGAGAATATCAAATTCATATTCGCATATGCCTGAATACTGATTTTGGCCCTCGATGGTAACCTTTGCTTTTCCTGCGTTGAGGATGTTTTCAAAAGATATGATTTTATAGTCTTTGGGGGCGACAACATACCCCTCTTCGATGTACAAAGAGATTTCTGGCTCAAGTTCCTTTCCTGTATAGGTAGCGCTGTATTTATCCGGTGCTTTAACGTAATAATTACATGAAGAAAGCGGTTTGGGTGTGTACTTATATGGAATCTTTAATTCACCTGTAAGAGCGAACCCGTGCGGTTCTAAGAGAACATAGTATTCGAGCGGATTATCGGTATTTCTGTAATATACGTGGTAAGTCGAAGGATCGAGTACATAGCCGTTGTATGTTATATTTCCTATGTCAGGGTTGCTTCGATGTAGGCTATATTCTTTGTCTGGAATAGGATTGTATTGGCATTTGCTGAGGTCAAGCTCATATACATAGAAGTAAGCGATTACATGATCATATCTGGTACCTTCTATGGTCAGGTACTCATTTACGAGATTGTTTGCCCATTCATTCTTAATATAGACTGCAAGATCATAAAAACATCCAGCGTCTTTGCAGTCCCTGTAATCCGATACATAGTCTCGGCTTGTTCCTGAAGGTCTGTAGCGATATTCGAAGTCTACTCCTTCCTGCATCTCAACACCGCCTACTGCGAATCTGAGCTTCGGAGAAGGGTCGCCGTATACGACATCCCATGTGTCTTCGATGATGGTAACTCCCTTTGGAACGCCTTCGAATGTGTGATCGATCTTGGGTTGTGGTTGTGGTTTATACTTTGCCGCACCCATGGCAAAGAACATCCCGGCCAGCATGGTCAGGACCAATAAAAATTTTATCAGTCTTTTCATATATCCTCCATTTAATGAAAACATATATACACCTTATCACCCGAGACGGCGATCTCATATGTTCGAATGTCACAAATATCCGTTGCTTTTCGCTCGAAAAAGGTGAAATATCCGTTAAAGGTGCAAAAAAAACCGACTCCGGTGAGTCGGAGTCGGGTCCTGCTCTTATATATAGTTATCTTTATAGAATAGTCTTCTTAAGAATGTCTACAAGAGAGCCCATATCGTCCTTCTTGTCGTCATCGCCGAAGATCGACTTGAAAAAGCCGCCTACGGAAGAAAGATCAGCCTTCTTCTCGTCTTCGGAGGCAGTAGCTGCTGACAGGGAACTCAGGATAGCTGGTGCGATGCTGCTCAAGACGGAATTGGTCTGGCCGATATCGAGGCCCGAGCTCTTGGCGATCTCCTTGAGGAAGTCGTCCTTGTTGCCGCCGAGGATCTTGCCGAGGATCTTGGCGCCGTCGAGTTCATCGGCGTTCTTGATCTGGGAAGACAGCGAATCCGTATTCTTGTGCTGTGAGAGTGCGCCCAGGAGTGACTTTGCACCGTCTTCGGAAGAAGCATTCTTCGTCATGGAACCGATAAGGGTAGGGATAGCTGACTTGACTGCGGATTCGATCTGGCTTGATGAAGCGCCGGACTTACCCTTGAGGGCTTCGATGGACGAATCTGATGTCATGCCGTTCAATAAATTTTTAACAAGATCCATTTTGGTAGTACCATCCTTTGCTGAAATATGGTACTATTATACCACTAAAAGCCTTATGTATCAGTGCTTTTAAGAATTCCCTCAACAATATAAAGACGTAAAGCAAATGCCGGGGTCGCACTTTTTTGAGCGATAGTTAAAAAGAGATAATTTTCGGTTATGAAATCGTTCATCTTGCGAAAAATCGTTAACTTTTGATTTTTTCTGTGGTATTATCACATCGTTTTCAACAGAATGTTTTCGAAATTTCAAGTTTAATGAATAAAGGAGAAAGATAACATGAAACTTAAGAAGTTAGCAAGTTTGTTACTCGTTTTCTGTATGGTATTCGGAATCGCTGCATGTGATTCAAGCTCTTCTTCATCAAAGAGCCGCCGCGACAGAGACAAGAGATCCGAGCGTGAAGATGACGACGAGGATGATGAGGATGAGGATGACGAGGACGATGAGGACGACGAAGACGACGATGATGATCGTAAGAGCCGCAGAAATCGTCACGACGATGAAGATGATGAAGACGACGAGGATGACGAGGACGACGAAGACGACGAAGACGACAAGAAGTCCAAGGAAACCGAGGAGACTACAACAGAAGCTACTACTACAACAGAAGAAACTACAGAAGCTACTACAACAACTGAGGAGACAGAGAAGGAGACTGAGCCTGAGGAGACAACAGCCGGTGATGCTGATAATACAGATGCTACAACAGCAGGTAATCACCAGGGTGTCGATAACTTCATCAACTTCGATGATATGCACTTCTATGTAAATGGTAAGAAGTACACACTCGGTCAGACAACACTTCAGGAAATGATCGATGACGGTGTTCCTTTTGATCAGGATGATCTTGATATTGCTCAGAATACTATCAAGTCCAACTATGAGTCTGATGCATTTGATATCCGTCTTGATGAGTACTGGTCCTGCCGTGTATACGTTATGAATGACACAGAAGATTCCAAGAAGATGTCTGAGTGCTTCATCAGCGAAGTATATCTCCCTCTCAGAGATGATCAGAAGCAGGATATCGTAACTTTCGATTTCCCTCTGACCATCACTATGGAAGAACTCGTCAAAGCTTGCGGTGAGCCTCAGGATCCGGGTGAGATCTCTCACTACGACGGTGATGACGGTTACTTCTCTGATGACGTAGATTACGCACAGTCTGCTGAGAAGTACTACGGCTACAGAAAGTACAGCTTTGAGTTCATCAAGGGTACTCTCGGTTACTTTACAATGACTTACAAGCCTTGATCACAGCATAAACGAGATTCACAAAGGACTGCTTCGGCAGTCCTTTTTTTTCGTGCGTGAAAACGCCTGCTGCTCCGCGCTCCGTGCTTTTTACTCCCTTGTGGAGGAGAGCCGCAGGGGGCCGTTTTGCTTTTACTTCCTTGGGGAGTAAAAATGAGAAGACTTGATGCAGGATGGGAGATATCAAAAAACAGTGATACAATATGTAGCGGTATAAATGAGGGCGTTCAATTGTCTTTGCGGCATCTGATCCCCTGAAATAAAAAGGAGAATACTATGAAAAAAAGATTAGTATCCGGGATCAGTGCACTCCTGCTGACCACGTTGATGGCAACGGGCACGGCTTTGGTTCCGGCAAGGACCGTCAGTGCGGCAGGCGGTACGGAGATCAATGCGACCAACTTCCCGGACGAAAATTTCAGAAAATATGTGTCGGAAAATTGTGACAAAGACGGCAACGGTGAGCTGTCGATGTCTGAGCGCGAAGCAGTTTTGAGTATCAATGTCAGCGATAAGGGAATCTCCAACCTGAAAGGTTTGGGATATTTCTATAAACTTTATTCATTGAATTGTTCCCATAACGAACTTACTGAGCTTGATGTAGACGGCTATGGCAGGCTCACGAGATTGGACTGCAGTTATAATAAACTTACCAAGCTCAACTTCACTCAGGAAATGAACCTGACGTATCTGAACTGCGAACATAATGAGATCAGATTACTGAATACGTATTTTCTTACCGGATTACAGGAATTGATATGTAATTGGAATATGCTGCAGCAGATGGATTTTACCCAAAATACCGAGCTTACGAAGTTGTATTGCGGTACTCAGCCTCTGCATATGTCTATCGATATCAGCAAAAACCTTAAGTTACGTGAATTGGAGTGTTCCGGACTCGGAATTTATGAGCTGGATGTCAGTAAGCACACTCAGCTGGAAACCCTGATATGCCACGACAACAGGATAAGCGAACTTAATATAAGCAATAACACCAAACTAAAGTATTTGAATTGCGGTGAATGCCCTAATCTCAAAGAATTGGATGTAAGCCATAACAGGCTTTTGGAGACATTGCTCTTATCCGGAAACGAAAATATGAAGAGCATTGATATCAGCAAGAATAAAGAGCTGAAGTGCTTGGCAATCTCCGATATTCCTTTGTCAAATGTTAATGTAGACCACCTTGCAAAGCTTCAGATCCTGAACTGCGGCGGAACGAATATCAGCTCGCTAAACGTCAGTAACAATACGATGTTGGAAATCCTGAGATTTCAAAACAATAATCTTACCTCTGTTGATCTGAGCAATAATACCAAACTCCGGATCTTGAACTGCTCTGGCAACAAGCTTAAGACGATCGATATTTCCAACAATCCGGACCTCATCAAAGCTTCGCAAGGTACGAAGAGCTATCTGCCTAAGCGTACCGACGTTATAAAGTACTATACGGAGTGGGACGTTAACGAAATTGTAGTTGATGTAGCAACACAGATCATTGCCTCGAACTCTTCTGCAGTTCCGACAACTGCACCTACATCCGCACCTACATCCGCACCTGCCACGCCGACAACTGCTCCAACGGACAAGCCGGTCAAGCCGACAGCGGCACCGGTCGATTCCAAGACACAGATCGCTGCTTTTGTTGACAGGATCTATGAGTACGTTCTCGACAGAGAGCCTGAAGAAGCAGGCGCTGCATTCTGGTGTGACGAACTCTATAACTTCAAGCGTTCAGGTGCCGAAGTTGCTCAGGGCTTTATCTTCAGCCCGGAGTTCGAAAACAGAAAGACCTCCGACAAGGAATTCGTAACTATCCTTTACAAGACATTCTTCGACCGTGAACCTGACGAAGACGGCATGAACTTCTGGCTTGCTCAGCTTCAGTTGCCTGGTGTTGACCGTGTAATGGTAGCAAACGGATTCATCTTCTCGCAGGAGTGGGCGAACACTTGTATGATCTACGGTATCCGCTCGGGCGGCGACGTACAGCCTACTGTTAAGGTGATCTATTCAACTGCAATATCAGATTTCGTAAAGCGCATGTATACAACGGCACTTGGCCGTGATTATGATAAGGAAGGCCTCAAGTACTGGGCGAACGAGCTTGTATACTTCAGAGTTACGGGCGAACAGCTCGGTGTACTCTTCTTCCTCAGTGAAGAGATGGAGAACTTAAAGCTCGACGACAAGGAGTTCGTAAACCGCCTCTATCTGACATTTATGGGCAGAGAGGCAGATGAAGCAGGTTTTGAGTACTGGAACGGTATCCTTGCTACTGGCTTCACACGTTTGGACATCGTCTTGGGCTTTACGAGAAGCCCTGAGTTCGTGCAGAAATGTATCGACGCCAGGATCATGCCTTACTTGTGATCTTATTTTCGAAAACAGCACCGGAGTCCCATTGAAGGCTCCGGTGTTTTTTATGTATTAAATATAGATATCAATCGCATTTGATGATACCCTAATATGGCGTGATAGTGTGTAATAAGGAGGAGAAATACATGAACGATCAGATCAAAAAACACGTGACGCGGATCGGAACAACAGTGATGTCAGCTGCGATGGCTCTGACTTTTATTCCGTTTGTTACGGGAAACGCAACTCTGCGTGCTGACTGGGAAAAGTCTCAGGATAATACCGAAGTTGGTATCTCGCAGATCTCTGCGCCTGAAGTCCCTGAAACTAAAGACAGCGCATGGGAAGGCAGTTATGTTTATTATGGAGTTTACAGTAACAAGCCGGTAAGATATCGTGTTCTGGCACCGCATACGACGATCTATGGCGGAGATACGATGTTTTTGGATTGCGACACTGCTCTGTTTGATAGAAGTTTCGACAAAAACAAGACTGACTGGGCTTCAAGCAACATCAGAACCTATTTGAATGAGACTTTCTTTAATAGTGCATTTAATACCCATGAAAAGGGTGCGATCACATCAAGTACGATCGAGGGCAAGCCGTTTGCTAACGGAACACAAATTCAGAGTATGTATAAGAAATACGTCGGTCTAAATAATGACAAGATCTTCCTTCTTGATGCTTCCGATGTTTTGAATCCGGATTACGGTTATTCTCCTGAGTTTGGTAATTATGACAATAATATCGCCTTTAGGGTTGATGTTAACAATCATATTAAAT
>CADCPU010000074.1 GCA_902803365.1 Oscillospiraceae bacterium | reverse complement strand
GCTCAGTAAGCTTGAAGAGTACGATCACGCCAACGGCGCTTTCCTGGTCGAGACGCTCCTGACGTACTACATGAACGGCTTTAACAGCGCCAGGACGGCGGATGCGCTGTTCATTCACAGGAACTCTCTGGTGTACCGCTTAAGGAAGATAGAAGAGCTGCTCGATCTTGAGACTTCGGACTATATGGAGTACCTCGATCTCCTGAACTGCATACTGGTAAAAAGACTGATGTTTTTGTGACCACTGTGCAAAATGCTCATTAGCACTGTGCATTTCGCACGTTGTAAACGAAACGTTTCTCGCATACAATTCGATACAAGCAAAGGCGCTGAGGGAACGATGTTTCCACAGCGCTTTTTGTATAGGATGGTTTGTTATTACATCACGAGAAGGAGGACAAATAACATGAAACAGATGGTTAAGATCGGAAAGAGAGTTTTGGCTGCTGTTATGGCGGCATCCATGGGATTCGGAATCCTCGGCGGATGCAGTAAGACTTCCACATCAGGCAGTGAGTCTGAAGCCGGAACTTCGGGAGACAAGGAAGTACTCAGAGTCGGAATGGAATGCGCTTACGCACCGTTTAACTGGACTCAGGACGAGGCAACGACCCCGGGCGGTGAGAAGGCAGTACAGATCTATGATTCGACTTTCTACGCATACGGATATGACGTAGCGGTAGCACAGAAGATCGCAGATGAACTCGGAATGGATCTCGAAATCCACAAGGTAGAGTGGTCTTCGATCGGTATATCAATGGATGCAGGTGATTACGACTGTATCATCGCAGGTATGGGACGTACGGCAGAGCGTGAGATGTCTTATTCGTTCACGACACCATACTACTACAGAGACAACTGCATCGTAGTTAAGGCAGACGGACCGTATGCAGATGTTAAGGGCTTGTCGGATCTCGCAGATACCGGATGTAAGGTAACGACACAGCTCGGAACCGGATGGATCCCACTCCTCGATCAGATCAAGGGCGGCGAGACAGGTACGAACTATGAGACGACATCAGAGTGCTTCATGGCAGTATCGAACGGCGTAGCAGATGTATGTATCGTAGACCTCCCGACAGCAAAGTCGGCACTCCTGACGAACAAGGATCTCAAGATCATCACATTTGATGAGGGTGACAGCTTTGAGGGCGACGATGAGATGGTAAACGTTTGTATCGCAACTCGAAAAGACGATACGGATCTCCGCGATAAGATCCAGGGCGCAATGGACTCCATTGGTTGGAGCGACAAGGCAACGATGGATGAACTTATGGAAAAGTGCATAGGCGAACAGCCGGCAGCTAACTAAAAAGAACTGATGACTGCCGGAGGAGATGATCTTCCGGCAGTTAAATTAAAAAGAGGGTGAACTGACTATGGGATGCAAATTGTTATTAACGATCCAAGATCCTCAGACATCCCTTGAGTGGATGTACTATTTGACAAGTAAATACCTGAAGATGTTCATCGACGGAGCATTGCTTACTTTGTATATAGCCGTACTCGGTACGATCCTGGGATTTATACTCGGATATGTAGTCGGTATCATCCAGGACATCAAGACAGGACAGGGCGACAACCCCGTCAAGAAGGCACTTACCAAGCTGCTCAAGGCAATCGTCGGAATTTATGTTGAAGTGTTCCGTGATACGCCGATGATAGTTCAGGCGATGATCATCTACTACGGCATAAGGCAGCTCGGAGTTGATCTGCAACCGGTCTTGGCCGGCATAATCGTAACACTTCTTAATACGGGAGCTTACATGGCAGAGACGGTCCGTGCAGGTATCGGATCGATCGATATCGGACAGCGTGAAGGCGCATGGGCGATGGGTATGTCACCAATGAAGACGATGTTCTACGTCGTGCTCCCTCAGGCTTTCAAGAATATCGTGCCCGAGATGGCAAACACGTTCTTGACGAACCTCAAGATGACATCGGTATTGAATGTTATCGCCGTACAGGAATTGTTTATGGCGGCAAAGACAGTCGGAGGCAACTACTACAAGTATTTCGAGAGCTATCTTGTCATAGCGGTCATCTATTTTGTACTGTGCTTCCTCTTCAATAAGATCTTCAATCTCATGGAGAAGAAACTCAAAGGCAAGAGCGATTACGTACTGGCTGTTGAATATATGGACAATCAGTAAGGAGGCAGATTATGAGCGACACTGTTATCAGCATTAAAGACCTGAGCAAGTCATTCGGAAAACACGAAGTGCTTAGAAAGATAGATATGGACGTAAAAGCAGGCGAGATAATCTGTATCGTCGGCTCCTCAGGCTCAGGCAAGTCGACGCTCCTTCGCTGCATCAACAAGCTCGAGAGACAGACAGCGGGCGAGATCCGTTATCACGGTAAGCCCGTAAGAGACGTGCAGCGTGAGATCAACGAATACAGAGCGAAGGTGGGAATGGTATTCCAGTCCTTCAATCTCTTTAACAACATGACGGTCCTTCAAAACTGCATGCTCTGTACGAGGAAGGTGCTCCACCTGTCCAAGGAAGAGGCGTTTGACAGAGCGATCGCGCATCTGAAGGAAGTCGGAATGGCACCGTTCATCAACGCGAAGCCGGCACAGCTGTCAGGCGGCCAGAAGCAGAGAGTCGCGATCGCAAGGTCGCTTTGCATGAACCCTGAAGTGCTTCTTTTCGATGAGCCGACATCGGCGCTCGACCCTGAGATGGTAGGTGAAGTCTTAAACGTTATGAAGCAGCTTGCGACTACCGGACTTACCATGATAATCGTCACGCACGAGATGGCCTTCGCGAGAGACGTATCAACGAGAACGATCTTCATGGACAGAGGTTATGTGGTTGATGACGCGCCTCCTTCGGAACTCTTCACGAATCCGAAGAACCCGCGTACAAGAGAATTCTTAAGCAGATATCTGGCGGGATGATAAGGAGGCGAGTATATGAAGAAATTTGTTGTCACGTTTGCCAGGGGCTTCGGTTCGGGCGGTAAGGAGATCGCATCGATCCTGGCCAAGGATCTCGGGATCCACTGTTACGAGAACCGTATACTGACGCTCGCAAGTCAGCTGAGCGGCCTCGATGAGAAGCTCTTTAACGAGGTAAACGAGAAGATCAGGAGCAACGGCGGATTTGCAAGCTTCATGAGAGGCCTTCCGAGATCCAGGAACTACATCGCAAAGAACGAGAAGTTCGTCTCGGACGATAAGCTTTTCGAATACCAGTGCGAGATCATCAGGAACCTCGCCGATCAGGAATCCTGCGTAATCGTCGGCAAGTGTGCAGATTACGTATTAAGGGACAGGAGCAATGTCGTAAGCGTATATATCGAAGCGCCGCGTGCCTTCTGTCTTCAGAGGACCATAGAACATACCGGAGTTACCGCGGATGTCGCCAACGCGACGATCACGCAGACAGATAAATACAGGGCAGATTATTACGCTTACTACACCCACGGCAACTACTGGACCAATCCGGTCAACTACGATATGACGCTCAACAGTGAGCGAGTAGGAATTCAGGATTGCGTAAAGATCATCGAGCAGTATCTGATCCTCAAGGGTTTTATTACCGAAGATGATCTTAACAAGGCTAAGCCTGCTAAGAAATGAGAACAGGGAGGGAATAAAAATGAAATTAGCAGATACGGGACTTACCGCACAGGACATAAAGGATAAAGTATCCAAATATATGATCGAGACCTACGAGAGATTCGACTTCCTCGCAGAGACGGCCAAAGACCAGTACATCTATAACGAGAAGGGCGAAGCCTACCTCGACTTCTACGCAGGCATCGCGGTCAACTCCGCAGGCAGCTGCAACGAGAAGGTAGTCGAAGCGGTAGTCGAGCAGACGAAGACATTGATGCACACCTTCAACTATCCTTATACGATCCCTCAGGCGCTCCTTGCAGAGAAGGTCTGCACAGCCATCGGAATGGATAAGATCTTCTATCAGAACTCAGGTACTGAGGCGAACGAAGCGATGATCAAGATGGCCCGTAAATACGGTATCGAAAAATACGGACCGAACCGTTATCACATCGTAACAGCCAAGATGGGATTCCACGGCAGGACCTTCGGAGCCATGTCAGCGACAGGTCAGCCGGGCAACGGTTGCCAGATCGGCTTTGGCCCTATGACATACGGCTTTTCCTATGCACCATACAACGACCTGCAGGCATTCAAGGACGCATGCACCGAGAACACGATAGCTGTCATGATCGAGCCAGTACAGGGCGAAGGCGGTGTCCATCCCGCAACAATGGAGTTCATGAAGGGACTTCGCGAATTCTGTGACGAGAAGGGAATGCTCCTTCTTATCGATGAAGTACAGACAGGATGGTGCAGGACAGGTAAGATCATGAGCTTCATGCATTACGGCATCAAGCCTGATATAGTCTCAATGGCAAAGGCTCTCGGAGGCGGCATGCCGATCGGCGCTATCTGCGCAACTTCCGAAGTAGCCAAGGCCTTCACGGCAGGCTCACACGGAACGACATTCGGCGGACATCCGGTCAGCTGTGCCGCAGCTCTCGCTCAGGTCGACGAACTTCTCGGCCGCGACCTTGCAGGTAACGCTGCTACTGTCGGCGCTTACTTTATGGAGAAGCTCAAGGCACTTCCTTACGTTAAGGAAGTCAGAGGCCAGGGACTTCTCGTCGGTGTCGAATTCGACGATAAGATAAACGCAGTTGACGTTAAGCACGAGTGCCTTCACAGGCATCTCCTGATAACCGCCATCGGAGCCCATATCATTCGTATGGTTCCTCCTCTCATCATTACAAAGGAGGACTGCGATAAGGCATACGAGATCATCAAGGCATCCGTAGAGGCACTTGCCATGGAGGACTAAACTATGAAACCTTTTGCCTTTTCAGTTCCACAGGACATAAAGTTCGGTTGGGGGGCTCTCGATGAGCTCCCCGCCATGGCTTCAAAGACAGGCGCATCCAAAGCATTCATCGTATCGGGTCCGCACCTCAAGAAAGCAGGGCTCGTCGACAGATGTTCGGATAAGCTCAAGGAAGCCGGGATCTCCGCCGTCGCATTTACCGAGACCGAGGGCAACCCGTCGACTGACACAGTCGATAAGGCTTCTGCACTCTTTAAGGAGAGCGGCGCTCAGATCATAGTCGCATTCGGCGGCGGTTCGCCTCTGGACGTAGCCAAAGCAGTCGCAGTCCTGGGCAGCTTCGGAGGCAGCATTACAGACTACGAGGGCGTAGGCAAGGTCCCTGGCCCGGTAGTCCCGATGATCGCCATACCGACGACTGCAGGAACGGGCTCCGAGGTTACTTCGTTTTCGGTCATAACGGATCACACACGCGATTATAAGCTCACAGTCGGAAGTACATATCTCCTTCCTTCGGGCGTTATCCTCGATCCGGAACTTATCACCAGCGTGCCTTCCAAGACTGCCGCATACTGCGGAGTCGACGCGATGGTCCACGCGCTTGAAGCATATCTGTCGCTTGCTTCGTCACCGTTTTCCGACATGATGGCACTGAAGGCATTGGAACTTATAGGTTCCAACATAAGGACCTATGTGGCGGATCGAAGTGACCGCGATGCAGCTGAAGGGATGCTCCTTGGCTCGCTGTTTGCAGGCATCGCTTTCTCGCACGCAAGGCTCGGCGATGTCCACGCGATGAGCCATCCGGTATCGGCTTTCTTTGATGTTCCGCACGGCCTCGCGAACGCCGTTTTACTCCCTACGGTAGTCGAGTTCAATTCCGCCGTTGATTCGCCGAAGTTCTACGATATCTATCATCGCGTTGCGCACTGTCCGGCCGAGAAAGACTGCTTCGGAACAGAGATGCTGGTCCACGAGCTTCGTTTGCTCAATGAATCGCTCGGGATCCCTGCTTCGCTCAAAGATGTCGGAGTCGATCCTTCGAAGTTCGAAGTCATGGCCGCAGAGGCGATGAAGAGCGGCAATATAGCCGTAAATCCGCGCCCGACCACGATCGACGACGTCATACAGATGTATAAAGACACCTTCTGACAACGGAAATATATCACAACCCAAAACGCCTGCTCTCCCCGATTGAGCGGGCGTTTTGCATTGCGTTCAAAAATGCGACAGCTTTGCACATTCTGCGTTTGCGGTATAATCTATTTGAAAAATGACTCGGTGGCGCGCATGAAAGGTGAATACAAGACAAAGCCCGGGAATCTGATCATGGCTCATGTCACGACCACACACACGCTCAGTGCTCGAGCTGCGGTAAGGTATTCCACATGGATAATGAGGTCCTTGAAGAGGCGGCCGCGAAGATGCGCAGCACGTACGGCATCGACATCGACTACGGCAAGACCCTGATAATAGGCGTCTGTAACGACTGCAAGGATCATAAGGGCAAGTGATCCGGCGCTGCGCATACTTTTTGCTCAAAAAAACGTTTTGAGTATGCGATTTTCGAGCTCGAAAAAGCGATATTACAGTACAAATCTCAATAATCGCCAATCTGTACTGTAATTTGTTGATTTTAGTTTCCGAAAACAATAGAAATTACAGTACAAAATGCCGTTTTTGAATATTTGTACTGTACAGGTCACGAAAAACACTGCGCATAACGTTTTGCGCAAGTTATGTCCTTATAATGGTGTAAATTCCTGAAATAAAAATGAGTCAGCGCAAGGCTCAGGAGAGTACAAATAGCGTATATAGAAGATAAGATTACCGTTGGAAGTAACGATTCTACGATTCCCAACGGTATAGGCATTACAGAGCAGCTGTGCCGGAAATCACGGCAACTTAGCCAGGAAGTCATTAATGAGCGCGCGGCACTCTTCGGTCCTGTCAAGGTAGATGACGTGGTCGCCGTGGAGGTACTCAACGCTCATATTTCCCATCGCCTCCTGATAAGGGATGATGAGCTCGTCTCTTTGAAGCTTATTGTATGCGAGGATCAGATCGTAGTAATCGTCTTCAGTGAGATCGTTCTTATCCATCAGGTAATCAAGCTCGGACTTGCGCATGAGATTGGTGATCGGATCGTCGATCCCGTCTTCGATAATCTCGTCTTTGTTGACATAGGCCGTAGTCGAGCAGATGTACATCTTGGGAACGTCATTGGTCTTTATCGCATTGCGCGTCTCATCGAGCAGGTCTCTGTCGCAAAAACCTCTGAATTCTCTCATAGGAAAATTTGAGCAGCTCGTATCGATAAGCATCTCAATGGACAGATCGCGCTTGTCGGCAGATAGTTTTGAGAGAAAATCCTCATATCCCGTGCCGTTGATCCTTGGAAGGCCGAAGATGTTCTGTATGTGGTCGAGGTACGGGATGAACGTAAATAAGGCTTTGTCTGAGAGTGTGTCCTCGCCAACGTGAAGATCGTCCATGTAGGAACCGTCCATTATGATGGCACCTTCGATCTCATCCGGATAAGTGCTGACCCAGTATGATGTGTAAAGCCCGCCGATCGAGTGCGCGAGAAGTACGTACGGTCCTTCGATGCCGGCGTTCTTGAGGGCGGTGCGGTAGTCGTTTACGATGTTTTCGACGGTTGCTTCGCCGTCCCAGTCGTCGCTCATTCCGTAGCCTGCGCGGTCGATGAAGATGAATTCGTTATCTTTTTCGAGCGGTTCGGTCATGTATTCCCAGCTTAGGGCGTAAGTGCCGTCGCCCCAGCCGGAGAGGGCTACTATCTTGTGGTCGCCGTCGGGATTGCCTGTCTTTGTGACGTTGAGTGAATGGTCGCCTACGGAGACGGGATTATAGTAGCCGCTGTCTTTCATTTTCTGTTCTGCTTTATGGAGTTTGCTGAAGTTGACTGCGGTCATGATGCCTAATGTGACCATAGTCACTGCGAGCAGACCGCCAATAGCTATAAGTATCATTTTTCCCGGATTCTTTTTTTTCATGTTGATTCCCTCTTTCCATGTTCCTTCTATGTATCAGTTGTCTAAGAATTCGAATATCCTGTCGTAGAAGTCTTTGGCTTCTTCGAATGCACTGTGCCCGAGTCCTTTGTAGATGTGGAGCGAACTGTTTTCTATCCCGTTTTGCAGTTCGTACGGTGCATCGTTTCCGACTGTGTTGTCATCGTCGCCCGATATTATGAGTGTCGGGCATTTTATCTTGTGAAGTTCGTCTCTCGCGTCGAACTTAAGTATCGCTTCGGCGTTCGCGTAAAACCTGTCGTAGCTCTTCGGTTTGGTTAGCTTTGCCGTGAGCGGGACGTACTTAAGGAACTTTTCGAGATAGGCCTTCGTATACATCTTCTCAGCGGTGTCGGTCATTAGTGCGGTGTGATCGCCTGAGCGCGCCATCCGGATCCATGAGCTTACCGCGTCCGTTGCGACCTTGTTGGCGTACGGGGCCGTGACTGCGAGGACGAGTTTTGAGATCGCTTCGGGGTGATCGATCGCGATGTACTGTGAGATCATGCCGCCCTGGGATACGCCCAGTAGAGCAGTATTGTCGATCCCGAGTGTCTTCAGTGCTTCGGCCTGGTCGCGTGCCATGTCCCTGATCGAGTAGCCTTCGGGCATCTTGTTCTTTCTGCTGAACATGTAGACCGTGTAGTCGTTAAGATGCTTTTTGTAAGGTGTCTTAAGCACGAGCGATTTGCCTTTGACTGTCGCAAGTCCGTCGCTTAAGCCCGGCAGGACGACGAGGTTTTTGGGACCGCTTCCGAACTTGACGTAGTACATGTCCGTGTCGCCGAGTCTTATCGAGTTATCCATCTTTACCTCCTTTCATCAATTGGATCAGGGAGTCTGCCATGTAGGAGAACAATACGGTAGGGGAGTAGTTTTTCCTCTCTTCGGGCGTATCGCTGTCCTTCGTGAAGAGGTAAGCGTTCTGAACACCCTGGTAGTAGACGACGATAAAGCGTATAGCATCCTCGATCGATATCACGGGATGGAGGCCCTCAGCTTCGATCGCTCTCATCAGGAATTCGGTCATCGCGGCTATCGGGCCTGCCAGGGGACTCGGATTTTCCTTCTGGATCCTCTCGGCGATCCTCTTGGATCGCTCGACCTCGGTTATCGTTAAGACGTCACAGTACAGTGCGATCTTAAGGATGCCGTCGTCGGTATCTTCAAGGTCCATGGCGAGGGTCTCGAAAACGCGGCGGATGACATTTTCCCAGTCGCTCGTTTGGGCGCCCTCGAAAACCTTCATGACGCGCTCTTCCATCTTATTCTCGATGTTGAGCCTGATGAGAAGATCCGTGATGATCTCGTCGAGTTCCTTGTAGTATCTGTAGACGACGCCGTGCGAAAAGCCGGTCTCTGCTATGATGTCCTTCATCGTGACGGCGGTGATCGGCTTGTTCGTGCATACACGGTATGCCGCGTCGATTATCTCCTGACGTTTTTTCTCATAGTATTCTTCGCTTACCTTTGGCATCAATTGACTCCTTTGTGTAAAAATGACACAGTGTCATTTTAAGACTGCCAAACATTTTTGTCAACGCAATTTTTTATAGTCCGTGTTATAATGGCTGCGGAACAGTATGGAATGGAAGGTATATATGAAATATTTTGACGAATATCTTAAAGTAATAGCAAGGGAGGACCCTGTTCTTAAGGCGGGCGCTTCTGAAGACGCACTCGGTAAGCTTGAGAAGAAACTCAAGGTCAAGCTTCCTGCAAGTTTCAAAGAACTCTATCTCGAACATGACGGCGAGGAAGCAGATGATGCACTCGGCATTATCTTCGGTCTCAGGTTGCTCTCGCTTGACGAGATCCTGATCGAGACGCAGAACATCCTGCCGCTCGACAGTGACGTGACCGTAATGGGCACTGACGCGATCCGCGAAGAGCAGGATGAGAAGATCAAGTGGATCCCGTTTGCATTTGACTCGAGTGACTGCTTTATCGCGCTCGATATGACGCCTTCGCCTAATGGCAAGGTCGGACAGGTCATAACTCTCGATATGGAATACGGCGAGTGCTATCTGCTCGCAGACGATATCGAAGACCTCTTTAAGAAGATGACCACTTGGCTCAAGGAAAAGAAGATCGAGATCTCGCGCGATTCCGAGATACATAACTTCTCGTACCTGGATAAGCTCTGTACAAAGACGACGGGCGTCAGTGCGAAGATCGAACTTCCTGAAGGTTATTGGCGCGAGTATGGTCAGAAGAAGACAGGCAAGGAGTGCAGCGAGATCGATTCGCAGGTGCTCGCAGCTGAAAAGAGGATGCTTATCAAGAGCAAGCAGATAGACTGCTCGCCGTTCAAATATATGACAGGTCTTAAGGAACTCATTTTCCACGACTGCGAGCTCACGAACGTAGCGGCGCTCTCGGATCTGCCTGAAGTCACGACATTGATATTTGCGAGATGCACGCTCAAGGACGGCGATGTATCAGTCTGCGCAGGACTTCCGAAGCTCAAGGAGATCGGTGTGCACGAGATGTCTGCCGCAGGTCTTGAGACGTTGGCTTCGATCAAGACGCTCAAGGTCTTGAGGATGAGAAACGTAACTGATCTTAATGAAGGCGTGATCGCAACATTTACGGGTCTTCAGGAATTGTCGGTCGAGAAGATCAAGACCGGATTTAAGTGCGACGACATAAAGCCTCTTAAGAACCTGAAGGTGCTCGATATCAATGGCATCGAGCCGAAGGATCTGGATTTCCTCGCAAATCTTACAAAACTGACTTCATTTACTTGCTACAATAAGAGTAAGAACGAACAGGGACTTAAGTGCATCAAAGATCTCAAGAAGCTCATTGAATTCGTATATCCTGTCAGCGATATTACGCTCTATGACGGCTGCGAAGCGATAAGCGAGATCGGAGTTGCACCTGATGTAAGCGGAGATTTCTCGGTCCTTAAAGACAGCAAGGTCAGGAGTGTCATGATCTGCGGCAAGATAAACGGCCTTAAGATGAAGATGCTCATGAAGAAGATCGAGAAATACGCCGATATCGTCTCGACAGGAAACGTCGGGATCTGACAGGGAGAGCAAATGGGATTTTTCGACAGATTTAAGAAAGAGAAGATCGAGGCCAAACCTGATATCATGACCATCCCGTATGATTACTCGGGATATGACATTGCTTTTGAGTCAGGCAGGACCGATCCGAAGATCTATGAGGAGATCAATTCGCTTATTACGGGCAGCAGTTATAACATCGCAGATATCGAAGGATATCTGACTCTTACGACTGATTCATCCGGCGACGAATTCCTTGAATTCTATGATAACTGGCTCGAGAAACTGATCGAGGAAGACTATGTGATCCACCAGGATTCGCATCTCAATATCATCGGACTTGCCAACGGTTTTAATCTTCTCCTGGACAAGATCGGCTCCGATAAGAAGCTCGACGTTGAGACTGTCGTGAACAGATATAAGGGACAGCTCTCGAGATACACATTTAACGGCGAAGACCTCAAAGATGACTTTGTCTATGACATCCTTGAAGCAAACATCGTGGCTGATGAGCTCCGCAAGATCGGCTATGAGCTCATAAGCCTGTTCGACGGTAACGACAACTGCGATAAGACGGTCATCAGGATCGAGGATATCGAGAAGATGAGCGCGATAGAATCACGAATTAAGTGATATGTGATAATATAAGAGTGGTTGATAGTGTGAAGTGGTGTAATAAGGATGGATATAAAGGGTGGAACAAAAGGAAATGGAGCAGGCTTTCGAACTTACGCCTGCGCAGAAGGGGATCGCAGACCTTAAGTATTTCTATGCCGGAACGAGCATCACTACGCTTTGCGGTGCCGTGCTCTTTGACGAGCGGTTCGACGGACAGGTCTTGCAGGATGCCGTAAGAGAAGTCTTCTCGCGGCATGAGGCGCTGTCCCTTCGTTTTGCTTCAGTAAACGGCAAGATAATGCAATCTGTTGCGGACTTTGAAGATGAGCCCGTTGAGCACAAGGTCTTTTCTTCCGACAGTGAGTTCAGGCAATTTGCAGACAGTTTTTCTCATCTGACATTTGATATCGGCGCGGACCGCATGTATCGCGTCGCAACTTTTGAACTGGAAGGCAAGTCAGGAGTTATCCTGAGCGCCGATCATTTGATCGCGGACGCGTGGACATTCAGTCTTCTCGTGCGCGAATGTTATTTTGTATGCAGATCGATCGAAAACGACTTCGTACAAGGACGTTTTACCGATCACATCGCGCGCGAAAACGATTATCTCGCATCGCCTTTGTGTGACGTCGACAGAAGATTCTGGCGCGAAAGATATGCAAACGGTTTCTCAAAGACCTCGGTCGGCAGGCCTCGTAGCGACAACGACTGC
>CADCPU010000073.1 GCA_902803365.1 Oscillospiraceae bacterium | reverse complement strand
TTCTATGTTATAATCTCTGTTATCCAGACTACAAGAAACAGGAGATTCAAAATGGCAATAAGCGTAGAGATATATCAGTCGGGCGGAGCCCTTAAGGAACTTAAGATATCGGATATCATCGGCGACGATCTGGCTGTCGGTACATATGACAATAACTGGAGGATGATGGTAGGTAAGATAACTCCTGACATGGGCGTTTTCGATCCCAAGAAGCCGGGAAGAGCAGTTAACCTCGTCATGGATCCGAATAACAAGCGCGTCACGAAGGTCAACCTTCCGATCCCTTGCGCTGACAGCGACGTAGACGTTTTCATCAAGCTCGTTTCAAGGATCGCAAATGCGGTCGGAGGCTCGATCAAGGTCGAGAGCGGAGCCGAGATGCCGGCAGAGGTTTTCGAGGCCAACGACAAGGTCATGAAGGAATTCAATGCCAAGGCGATCAAAGAGGTCGCTGACAGGCTCACAAAGGGTGAGTCCCCGAGCTTCTGCGTATTCGGCGCTTACTGGCCGCTCTTCATCGGCAAGGAGGAAGGCGAGAAGATCGCAGCTGACATTACGCAGTTCGATGAGATCTTGATCTCAAAGCAGCTCATGGATATCTACTATGCAGGCGTAAGCTTCTATAACGGACCTGACGGTATCTTCGGTGTATATTCTCTCGCTGTCGACTGTGACACTGTATTCCCGAACAAGCCGCGCGTTCCGTTCGGATTTGCGATCGACGGCAAGCCGCTCGAGTGCAACAGCTTCAAGGTGTTTATGGCGACTGAGAAGGAGAAGCTCGGCGATATCCCTTATGAGCAGTTCTTAAGCAAGATCCCGAAGGAGAAGATCTCCCGCTACGATGAGGCGAACTTCCTCTTGGCAGGACTTACCGAAGAGGAGCTCAAGTCGCTTCTATAAATTTAACAGTGATAACCAGGAGGCCGTCTTTAAGATCGGCCTCTATCTTTCCGCCGACTCTCAAGGTGAGCTCGCGCGCGATGGCAAATCCGAGTCCCGTTGAATCGGTACCGTCGCTTACCGTATAAAAGCGGTCGAAGAGCTTGGCCGTCTGAACAGCGGTGAGGTTGGGCGCGGGATTACTGAAGATCGCCGTGCCGTCAGATCTTATCTCGGCTTTGAATCCGCCGTCAGCATATTTGAGCGCATTTCCTATGATGTTCTCGAGTATCCTGTCGGCGGATCTTTTGTCGCATAAGATCTTTACCGGAGCGTCGGGCAGGATGATCTCCGGCTCGATGCCTTTGCCGGTGAAGGCGGCATAGAACGAGATGAAGCATTCCTCCGTGATCCTCTTAAGGTCTGTGACGTCCGTTGAAGAACTGCTTATATAATCTCCGTTTGTATTCTTGGAATATTCAAAGAGCTCGCCCGTCAGATCAGTCAGGACATCGGCCCTGTTCTTGATCCTTCTTAAGTACTCGGCTCTGACTTCCTCGTCAGGCTCATCTTCGAGCAGGTCGAGATAAGCGTGGATAGCGGTGAGAGGAGTCCTTAAGTCGTGCGATATATTCGTGACCGTGTCCTGTATCTTGCGGTTGCCGCTCTCAAATCTCAGGCGCTCATCCTTGAGTCTCTTAAGCTCATCGTTTATCGTCACCGCAGCTTCTCTGGCGCACTTGTCGGAGGTCGTGAGCGTGATCGGGATAGAAGTCTCGCCGTCGACCTGATCCCTGATATTTTGCGTCAGTTCCTTATACCCGCGCCTCAGGAGCACGAGCTTTATGATAAGGATCACGACCGTGACCGCGAGTATGATGATAGCGACGAGCGGATAGTTCATATCGGTATTATACCGACATCAGATGTCTTTCTTCAATATTATCGCACGGCCGATCAGCGCGGAAATGGTGCTCCAGAAGACGCAGGAGATGATCGTTACCAGAGGAAGTCCCGAGTTGACGTAGGTGTCGATCGAAAACGAAAGAATAGAGATGTGGACGGTGTAGGCGAGAGGGTCTGCTTTGGAGATCGTCTTGCATAAGAAGACCTTTGTCTTGTCCATCGAAGACGGTATCTCCCAATCGTGGCCCTCGCCGTTGATCTTATATGTCGCGCGGTATTCGCAACCGTCAAATGTCATCTCGATATCATCACCCAATCTTTCCGGACTGTCGCTGATTATGTAGTCCAGGAATTGCTCGCCTTCAGGTGATATCTCCACTGATACTATCTTCATCGGAAGTGCTACCAATCCGACGACTATAAGAGCCGACAGGATGACAGCTGCCGCAGCCTTCTTAAAGACCGTCGATATCAGTACCGTGACTGCGCTCGCGAAAACACCCGAGAAGGCGATGACAATCTCGTTTATCAGTATCGACGTGACAGATGCATGAAGTTTACAACCCGTCAGAAGCGCGAGGATCAGGATGCACAGATTACTTATGATGAGCATCAGGACAGTCGCTATCGCAAGGCTTATGATATACGACAGATAAAGTGTCGATTTACTCGTTCCTGACATCAGTTGATTCCTGATGAGTCCCTTGTGGAGCTTCTCGCGGATAAACGACGAGGACAGGACTACCGTGCCTGTTACCGTGACAAAGAACTGCGAATAGAAGACCAGACAGAGTGACTGCCAGTAGTCACTGGAAGCAACCCTTGCCTCAAAGGTCGAGAGGTCGTTCGGATCTACAGTGTTCTTCCATATGTTACAGACATCGCTCGCGAAAAAGATGAAGACCATAAAGAGCACCAGAAGAACGGTCAGTACGATAAACGTACGTCCCTTTAGTATGCGCAGAAGATCGGCTCTTGTTGTTTTTGCAATATTCTTCATCTTACGTTTTTCCTCTTTATCGCGATATATCCCGTGATAAGGCACAGGACAGTTATGGTCAGTGTTGCTTCCGCAGCTTTTTGAACATCGACTCCGCTTAATGAAACCAGCATAAATCTGAACGGAACACGCTCGCTTATAAACAGCAACACAGTCCGTTTGAAACCCTTGAGTCTCATTATCCCGTTGGTGTCCGTGAATGTTTTTGCCAGGAAGATGTTCGCGATCGCAAAAACAAGTCCTATGGATATCCTTGCCACCTCGTTATCGAAAACATTCATGACCATCGTCAAAAAGGCTGTCCACGCGAGTATCCAAAGAAGACAGAACGGCAGGAAATTCCTGATCCTTGCCCATGTAAATCCAAACCATGGAGCACTGATCTTAAACAGCAAAACCATCGCCAGGACATGTATCAGAAAGCAGACCAAGTTAAAGACCGCGATCGTCACAAAGTCCGCCGCCAGGATGCTCCCGCGCGATATACCGACCGTGATCCTGTTTCTTCGTGAGCCCGATGATATATCCCTGTTTATCGTCATGCTGACAAATATCAGACTCGATACCGGCAGCGTGAACAGAACACAGCAGTTGAATGACTTGAAGGCTTGGATGACAGTTGTCAGACTGCCTCTTTCTATGATGTCTGCATACCGCATATCCACGATCATATATATCGTGAGTATCAGCTGGACCAGAATTGCGATAAGCGGCTTCGGATCGCGCTTTAATATGTATAATGTCGCCCTTAACTGCTTGATCATGTCAGGTCACCAGATTCATGAAGAAGCTCTCGAGCGTCTCATCGTTTTCACTTATCGTCAGTATCTCGACACCCTTGCTCTTGGCGCACTCGAAGATCCTTGACGCCGTGATGTCGTCGTAGACATCGATCTCGTTTGCCGATATGATCTTGTACTTCGCGCCGATCCCGTCAAGCGCAGCCACCATCGCGTCCTCGTTGTCGATCTTGATCCTGCAGCTCTTTCGAAGCCTTGAGGTAAGATCTTCGCTCGTCGTCTCGAGAAGTATCCTGCCGCTGTCGATAAAGCCGTAGTGTGTCGCGAGCCTTGATAGCTCATCGAGTATGTGGCTTGATATGAGGATCGTCGTGCCGTGCTCGCGGTTTATGTTAAGGAGCATCTCTCTGACTTCGATTATGCCCTGCGGATCAAGTCCGTTGATCGGTTCGTCGAGTACCAGCATGTCCGGTTCTCCGCACAGCGCTATCGCTATCCCGAGGCGCTGCCTCATTCCGAGTGAGAACTTGCCCGCGTGCTTCTTGCCCGTGTTTTCGAGCCCCACGGTCTTGAGTATCTCCGGGATGCTGTCGAATGAAGGCATTCCCAGATTTATCATCTGTATCTTTATGTTGTCGTAAGCGGAGAGGTCTTTGTAGATCGCGGGCGTCTCAACGAGCGCGCCGATCTTCCTTCGGGCATTTAAGATGCCCTTGTCGCAGCTTCTCGTGTTTCCTATGGTATA
>CADCPU010000072.1 GCA_902803365.1 Oscillospiraceae bacterium | reverse complement strand
CTCAGCATCCTCGATCATGGAGAGTGCTACACGATCCTTAACAGATCCTGCCGGATTCAAGTACTCCAGCTTTGCAAGTACAGTTGCCTCTGTGATCTCTCTTTTCTTGGAATAACCGTTCAGCTTAAGTAATGGTGTGTTTCCGATCAGTTCCAATGCACTTTCTTTAATGTTGCTCATAATTGTTTCCTCCTAAAAAAATGGCTGCCCTCTTTTGTGACAACCTGTAGTTAATTGATAAAACGTTGGTCTCAACAAAAGGTTTAATTTACTTAATTCGTCGTACAACACATTGAACACATGCCGCACATCTGACACATCGTATCTTTCATGTTCTTCATCATATTCTTCATGTTGTATTCCTCTCTTTCGTTAAGGTTATTTTGTTTGGATGACATTATAGTACCACTCCCCATGCCGTTTGAAAAATCGCTAATAATTATCGTAAGTGATAACTTTTCCTTATAACGCCTATCAACCTAGTAGGTGTTTGGGATCGAGTGTTTTCGATGCCTCAGACAGCTCGAAAAAAGGCAAACACAGACTGGATCAAGCAGTCCGTGTTTGCCCCAAGGATAATAAATCCGAAATTTGATATCTGTATATATATTATATGAACTGAGTTGCCCACTCTTTGAGGATCTCATCAGAAGCAGGAACCGCAAAACGCTTACCGTCCTTTACGACAGCTGTCGGAACGATCGAACGGATACTGTCACCTGACTCTCCGAAGTCCGAACTTCCGGAAGTTGCGAACGGAACTATGGTCTTGCCGCTGAAATCATACTCTTCAAGGAACGTATCGATGATCGACGGCTCCCTGTACCACCAGATCGGGAAACCGACAAAGATCGTATCGTACTGATCAAAGTCTGCGACCTTTGTCTTAATGGCAGGACGGGATGAACGGTCTTTCATCTCTACAGAACTTCTTGATCCCTGATCACGCCAATCAAGATCCGCATCGGAATAGTGAACTTCCGGTTCGATCTCAAAAAGATCCGCACCGATAACATTTGCAAGCGAAGAAGCTAACTTAGCGGTAACACCGCTGGCGCTAAAATATGAAACTAATACTTTGGACATAGATATACCTCCATTAAATCATTCGGGCATCTTGCAGACGTCGACCCATTCGGTGTAACCGCTGCACTTCTCAAGATCTGCGATAGACAGACGGACCGCACTGTGATCCGTACCTGCGGCAGGATATACGATATCGTGCAATTTCAGACTGGCATCAAGATAGACCGTTACCCCGGGATTTATACCGAACGGACAAACACCGCCGATATCGTGACCGATCAAAGGTTCAACTGACTCGGCAGGGATCATCTTGGCCTTAAGCCCGAATCTCTCTTTATATTTCTTATTATCAATACGGGCAAGGCCTTCGACCAGGATCAGGACAGGTCTGTCGTCCTGAAGAAAAGATAAGGTCTTGGCGATCATGCCCGGTTCACAACCGAGAGCCTGAGCTGCTTCTGCAACAGTCGCACTGCTCTTCTCGGGTATGATTATGCGATCTTCAAAGCCTGTTGACTCGAGATGAGCGCGAGCTCTTTCAAAAGACATCCTTATACCTCGTATCCCGGCTTAACATAGAGCGCCTTCTGATCAGCTACGATGTGGTTGTTATAGAATTCCTTCCAATCAGACTGCTCGATCTCGTTAAAAGCAACAGATACAGATGAGAGATTACAACCCAACGATTCAGCTACCAAAGATGCAACCTTATCTGCACAATCCTGCTTTACTTCTTCCGTTCTTCCCGGATAACAATTGATTACTACGTGTGGCATATTTTTTCCTCCTTTATAACGGTGCGATCAAAGATCGCCCAACTTCCTGACTAAGTCATCTTCCGTATCGGCCATTGCCTTGAGCGTCAGTGTGAGGAGCTTATCAAGTTCCCATCCGAGCTGATCTGCACCGCGTTCGATAACTTCACGCGAACAACCTGCGGCAAAGCCTTTACTCTTATATTTTTTCTTGAGCGATTTAAGTTCCATATCCTTGGTACTCTTGGACGGGCGCATCAATGCTGCGGCACCGATAAGGCCGGTAAGTTCATCTGCGGCAAAGAGCACCTTCTCCATCTCATGGATCGGTTCGACATCGATAGT
>CADCPU010000071.1 GCA_902803365.1 Oscillospiraceae bacterium | reverse complement strand
CGATTCCGAAGGACTTAAAAATGCGATTATCGATGCCAATTCGCTCATCAGAAGTGAATCCGAAAAGCGCAGGATCAAGTCGGGAACAACGCTCACGATGATAGCGACTTATGATAACAAGGCCGTTATCGCGCATGTCGGTGATACGCGCTGCTATCGTTTCCGCAAGTCATTCCTGTCTTTTGATTCGGAGCAGATCACGACCGATCATATATGTAAGGCAAGCAGTGAGAGCGGAGGCGTGAACGTTGTCAAGACTTTGCTTACCGATTGCGTCGGATATCGCAAGGAATTCCGTATCGATATGATCGATCTGGAGCTCAATCCGGGTGACCTTTATATGCTCTGCAGCGACGGTATCTACAAAAAGCAGAGTGATTCCGATATCGCAAACTGCGTTAAGCGCAACCGCAAGGACATCGAGACGCTTTGTAAGTCGCTTGTTAACGATGCCAAGGCAAAAGGTGAGAAGGATAACATATCCGTTATCGCATTAACTGTTGATTCCAAAGGTAAGGTGAACTGATGAGAGATAAGGAAGTATTTATTGTAACCGAAGATGTTAAGTACATCCTGCCGATCCTGGGTAAACTGGTCGAGACATACGATCAGACGTGTTCTTTTACGCTCATCTATGACATCGACACGCTCGATAAGGTATTGAGCGACAGCAAGTATACGGATGTCCTGATCATTGATGATTCTGTTTTCGCGAAAAAAACGATCAAGCAGAGCTTCACCAATCTCCTTGTCCTGACACAGGGCGAGAAGAATGACTTTGAGGGCAGGACCGAACGTCTCAATATCCAGTATGTGAATAAGTACAGGAGCCTTAAGGAGATCGTAAATGAGATCAGCAGTTGCTCGGTATTAAGGGGCATCATTGAAGATCAGGGTGTTACTACCAAGGTGATAGTCGTATATTCGCCTATCGGCGGAAGCGGCACCACTACGATGGCTATGGGTCTGTCGGCAGTTCTTACGCAGAAACACAAGAAGGTCCTGTATCAGAATATCGGACAGCTTCAGAATTTTGCGTACAGATTCTCTGTCAGGGATCCGATGAAGGAATCTGTCGTCAAGATCTTCAAGGAGACTGACAACGACTTCTACGAGAATATCAAGGTCAACTTCAGGGAAGAAGTGTTTACGTATATCCCGCCGTTTCCGCGCTGTCTGTCTTCGCTCGATATCCATGACAGGCATATCGTTCAGTCGATCACAAAGATCAAGGAGACGGGAATATACGACTACATCGTTATCGATACTCCGTCAGGAATGAACGATTGCACGTCTGAACTCATGGCACTTGCCGAATCGATCCTTCTGGTCGGCAAGAACGATCCGGAATCGAAGTTTAAGTTTGATATATTCCTGAACAGCATCGACTGTTCGGATACTTCGCGGTTTACCTGCGTTATCAATCACAGCGATGTGACGGAGGGGACTCTCGAAGACGATTTCCATACGGAACATGTCGGTTTCCATCCGGAGATCGCGAATTGCAAGATAGAGGAACTGTGTTCGTTTAATGAGATAGAGCGAATGGGTATTATGTTTATTTGAGGATGCTTTATATGGAAGATACGGCTGTCATTAAGTTTATAAATCACTCAAACGGCGCCAAGCTCGATATCGAGGTGCCGCTTGATATCACTGCGCAGGATCTGTTCATCGCGCTCAACAGAGGACTGTACCTCGGGATCGATGAGCGTAACAGATATAACTATTTCTTTAAGGCGGAAAAGCCGATAGCTTTTCTGAGCGGATCGGGAACGCTCAGACAGATGGGTGTTCGTAACGGTACCATCATAAACTTTGTCAGGGGGGACTATAATGGAAAACTATAAGATCATAATCTCCTCAGGTAAAGGTTATAGCGAGATAGTCCTTGATAATAAGGCAGGCAAGTTTTCGATAGGTTCGAGCAAAGAATGCGATTGCGTTATCCGCGATGTGGCGGACTTTGAAGTAAACCTGGAATTCCGTGACGAGAATTGGGAAGTTGAATGCAGTGACGGCACTTACTTCCTCTTTAACGGTATCACGAAGATGGTATCAAAGCAGCTTAATCACGGTGACGATCTCCTTTTTAAGTGCGAAGGTACTTCCGAGGAACTTTTCAGCCTGTCGTTCATGCTCAACTTTATCTACTACGATAAGAAGTATGACTATAAGATCGATATCCAGAACACAGACAGGATCACGCTCGGACGTGACAGCAGATTTGCGATCTATCTTAAGGAAGAACTGCTCGGAACAGATTATCTCGAGATCATCCACAACGGCGGTACATATACACTTAAGGACAATAACTCGAAGTACGGAGTCTATCTTAACGGCAAAAGGATCACCAAGCAGGTGGACCTTCACGATTATGACTTCTTCTTTGTTCTTAATTATGCTTTCTACTTCAAGGAAGGTTGTCTTTACACGGATCTGTCAGATCAGGAGCAGATAGCGGTCAACGGACTTAAGATCGATCAGATATTCGAGCAGAAGAGTACGCTCGAATATCCTAAGTTCAACAGGAATACCAGAGTTAAGACCGTTCTCGATGAAGAACCTATCCCGATACTCCTGCCTGATACACCTCGCGAAAAACCGAGGCGCAATCTCCTTGTTACGCTCCTTCCTACAGTCGGTATGATGGCTGTTTCAATGTTGATGCGCGGACTTATGATGAACGGCGGCAAGTATATCGTCTATCTCGGTATCGCCATGGTCGGTATGGGTGTCATCACATCAGTCGTTACTTTTGTTAACGAGAAAAAGGAATACAAGCGTTCCGTAATAGAGCGTGAAGAGAAGTATACGGAATATATCAAGAACAAGCGCGTCGAGATCCGGAAGAAGCGTGAAGAGGAGCTCGAAGCACTCAATGCGATGTACTATTCGCTCGATCAGGAGATCAAGATGGTCGAGGACTTCTCTGCTGATCTCTTTAACCGTGACGAGAAGGACGAGGATTACCTTGATGTAAGGCTCGGTACAGGTTTTGTAGAGGCTAAGGCCAAGATCGACTACAAGCCGCAGGAGACTCTTGATACCAAGGACGAGCTTGCCATGATACCTCAGCAGGTGGCAGACGAGTATAAGTATATCGCTCAGGCTCCGATAGTAGTCAAGCTCGCCGAGCTTAATGCACTCGGTGTCGTCGGTGATGTCAGTGACAGACTTGAGATCTTAAGGACTATGGTCGTCGATATCGTTGTCCGCCAGCACTACAGCAACACCAAGCTGTTCTTTATGTTCCCTGACGAGTACAAGGATCAGTTCAATTGGGTTCGTTTCCTGCCGCATGTTGATAATGAGAAGCTCAAGGCTCGAAATATCGTCTGCGATGACGAGAGCAAGACTTTGATCTTCGATTATCTCTATAATCTCATCTCCTTCAGAGAGAATTCCGAGGAGAAGCAGCCGACTCTCGTTATCATCATATTTGACAGCGTCGGACTTCGTAAGCATCCTCTGTCCAATTATATCGAAAAGGCGAAGGACTTAGGTGTCGTATTTATCTTTTTCGAGCAGCTTGAAGAGATGCTGCCTAAGGGTTGTGATAACATAGTAAGGCTCAATAACGGCGAGAAGCGCGGAATGCTCCTTCAGTCTGACGATTCGAGCATCTCCTCAGAGTTTGTATACGATACGATCGATCCGATCACGGTTGAGAAACTCGTTATGAAGCTCGCGCCGGTCTATGCTGAGGAGATAAGCCTTGATAATACTCTCACAAAGAACATCACGCTCTTCGAGCTCCTCAAGATCAATAATCCGCACAAGATCCCGATCGCTGAGAACTGGCAGAGATTTAATGTTGTCGAATCCATGGCTGCACCTCTCGGTGTGAACGCCAAGGACGAGATCGTTGCACTTGATATACACGAGAAATACCACGGACCTCACGGACTTGTCGCAGGTACGACAGGTTCCGGTAAGAGTGAGATCCTGCAGAGTTATATGCTGTCGCTCGCACTGCGTTACCATCCTTATGAAGTCAGCTTTGTTATCATCGACTTTAAGGGCGGTGGTATGGCAAACCAGTTTGCAGAGCTTCCTCACTTGATCGGTGCGATCACGAATATCGACGATCGAGAGATCACAAGATCGCTCCTGTCCATCAAGGCTGAACTCAAGAAGCGTCAGCGCTGCTTTGCACAGGCTGAGGTCAACCATATCGATGCATATATCCGTAAGTATAAGAATGGTGAAGTAAGGATCCCGCTTCCGCACCTTATCGTTATCGTCGACGAGTTCGCGGAGCTTAAGGCGGATCAGCCTGACTTCATGAAGGAGCTCATAAGTGCGGCACGTATCGGTCGAAGCCTGGGTGTTCATCTCATCCTCGCTACGCAGAAGCCGAGCGGTGTCGTTGACGACCAGATCTGGAGTAACTCCAAGTTCAAGCTCTGTCTCAAGGTACAGAACAAGCAGGACAGTAATGATGTTATCAAGTCGCCTCTGGCTGCCGAGATCAGAGAGCCGGGTCGTGCTTACTTCCAGGTCGGAAATAATGAAATATTCGAGCTTTTCCAGTCAGCATACAGCGGTGCTCCTGAGGTAACGGCCGATACCGAGAAGAAGGCATTCGAAGTATCCATGCTGTCCTTGAGCGGTAAGCGCAATATCATCTATCAGCAGAAAGAGGATAAGACAAAGGCAAGATCTCTGACGCAGCTCGAGAGGATCGTGGATAATCTCAATGAGTACTGCGAGAAGATCAAGCTTGCTAAGCTTCCGCCTATCTGTCTGCCGCCTCTTGAAGAGCATATCGTAATCGACTTTGACCATAAGACCGACAGTGCATCCAAGATCCCGATCGGAATCTATGACGATCCGGATAACCAGTATCAGGGCGT
>CADCPU010000070.1 GCA_902803365.1 Oscillospiraceae bacterium | reverse complement strand
TTTCCGAAGATTATCTTTGAAGCGCGCGGATTATGCTTCAAAAAGCCGATGCTCTCCTTTATAAGGTTCCTGACGCGTTCTCCGTATCCGAGCGTTTTCTTCTTCAAGATAACTGCATTTTCCTTCATCGTGAAGACGATGAAGAGTCGTATCACAGCAAGGATGATACTTAAAACTTGAGCATTCCTGTTGCCCATCCAGAGGGCAAGTCCGACGCAGAGTGAAGAAAGACTTGAGCCGACTCTGTAGATTATCGTCTGTATCGACGAGAATCTCTCATATTCGTCGATCGCATCCGCCTCCTTAAGGCTGTCAAAAGCAAGAGCATTATCAGTGCCCGAGCAGAAATTCCAGCTCAGAGCCGAGCATGCTATCGAAGCAATGACACCTGCGTAGATATCTGTAAAGCCCATAAAGATCGAACTTAATATCGAGAAGATCGTGCTCACTATCAGGCTCTTTTTCCTGCCGAAGACATCCGCGAACATACCGGATGGGATCTCGGCTATTATGCTTACGATGTGAAAGACGGTCTCAGCCGTCATAATCTCCATCATCGAAAATCCGCGCGCACTTAAGAGAGCCACCCATGCCGCTCCCGCGATCGACAGATTTCCTATCATGTTAAGGGTATAGATCTTGCGCAACTGTTTTTTTGCGCACTTATATAAATCAGTCATAAAAAATCTCCTTTAATCACTAAAACGGATCAAAGGAGTATTGTGCTCTTTAAGTTTAAGATTATCGTTTATTACTTAAAAAAGGGCGCAATACTCCCGTCGGAGACTTTGTAGTAACCGTTCATGAGATGGACATTGACTGTGATCCAATGCATGATATTGCGTCCTTTCTTCTTAAATTTCTGCTCGTATGGTAACACTTGAGCGATATTAAATCAAGTTTGAAAAAAGTGGAACGAGAAATACCGTAAGTATTCCCGACAGAGCGATCGACAGGCTGCTCATCGCGCCTTCGACTTCACCCATCTCCATTGCTCTTACCGTTCCGATCGCGTGTGAAGCTGAACCAATGGCGATTCCCTTGGCAACAGGCTCCGTGATACGGAACACCTTCAAGACAGCTTCTGCGATGACATTACCTATGATACCCGTGATGATAATGACTGCCACGGTTACCGCAACATATCCGCCCATCTCTTCCGAGACACCCATTCCGATAGCGGTCGTGATCGACTTCGGAAGGAATGTCACGTAATCCTTGTGGTCGAACTTGAATATGATAGACAGGATAAAGACTGACGCGATACTCGTCAGGACTCCCGTAACTATTCCGACTGCAATGGCGGCAATATTCTTCTTAAGCTTTTCGAACTGCTCATAAAGTGGGATCGCAAGACATACCGTCGCAGGCGTCAGAAGATAGCTTAAGTACTTTGCACCTTCATAGTAAACATCATATGATGTATGAGATACGATCAGGAATACGAGCGTCAAGACTATCGCGATCAGAAGCGGATTAAACAGCGGAAAGTTTATCTTCTTTCTGATGAACACTCCGAGGAAATAAGCAGCCAGCGATATGAATACGCCGATATAGACCGATGTCGATATAAATTCGGATATCATGCTTTCTTCCTCCTCTTTCCGATCCTTATGACCGCCTGTGTCACAAGTCCCGTTACTGCCATAACGATCACAGTAGTTATTACCGTCATGAGGATATATTTGATCAGATTTCCGCTTATAACGCCCCAGGTATCTATGAGTCCTACAGCAGCAGGAATAAACATGACCGGCATTATCGCAACGAGGAAATTACCCGTCTCCCTGACCTTCTCGAGCGGAATGATCTTGGTCACAAGACACGTAAAAAGTATGATTATGCCGTAGATACTTGCCGGGATCGGAAGCGGGATAAGTGCATGCAGCACCTCTCCGATCAGTGATATCGCGATTATTATCAGGAATTGTTTCAGATACTTCACTTCACACCTCACGCCGTTTGATACTTAACATATAGTATCTTAAAGCATGGAGCATTCCGTTTCATATATTACAAAATGTCATTTTTTGTATGAGTAAAAGTTGATTATTTGGCGGATTTTAAGCTTCGACGTAGTCTTCTTCGTCCTGGCGTGAGAAATAGAGCGTGAACTCGAAAAGGCCGAGTACGATACAACCGACTAAATAACATACGATATCCTTGAAATCAAATGTTCCGCCCAAGAGGATACTCAGGAAGCGGTTATCCTGAAGTCCGAACCTGTCGAGTATATGCACGTACTGCAAGATCTCTACTATGCACGAAAAAACGAACACATAAGCCGGCATCAGGACAAGCCCGTCCGGTATGAAGATCCTTATAAATGTATAAACTGCGAATACGACAATAACATCGCCTACATACGGGCGAATGAACATATCACGTACGAACAGTGCTATAAGCACTTCTATTCCGATTATTACTAAAGTTGCAAGCAAATAAAAAAGTCTTTTTCTCATCAGATGGTCCTCTAAAGTTAAAAAGACTTTAACACGAATATAGGATATTGCAATCAAAGAAAAGGGCAAAACTGGCGCAAAACAGTTCTGCCCTATTTATGATCATTCTTCTTCGTCAAAACATTCGGCCAGCGCCGCAAGACCCTTAACGATAGAATCGAGTTTTGCTTCGCTTATCTTGGAGAAAAGCTCATCGGTCTTCTTGGACACTTCAGGATAATGCTTATCAAAATAATTCTGAGTCTTCTTCGTAAGTGTGATATTCATCGCTCTTGCATCATACTTCGAAGGCTTGATCTTAACATACTTTTTTTCTTCAAGCTGAGTGATCATCTTCTTGACATTCTGCCTTGTCGTTCCGACGAATTCCGCAACCGAATTAAGAGTCTTCTCCTCGTCTTCCATCTTGGACATCATCAGGAGCAAAAACCACTGCTTGGATGTAATGTCCTTATGAATACCGTCGCCGAACTGCGAGAACTTATTTGCCAACAAAGATATCGAACCGATTATATATTCTTCCTTCTCTATCCTGCCCATATGTGACCTCCAAAAATTAATGCAACAAATTGCCTTAAACAGAGTATAAGCAATTTATTGCATATTGGCAAGTGCTGTTACACAAGTTTTGTCAGACACGAAGCGAGTTATCAACGCATCGCGATATGTAAACATCTGCATCATCAGGTGACACCGCAGCATCAAGATCGAACAGTTTCACATCCCCGATCATGCGGCCTTCTTTCATGATGCCTTTTACATAAACTTGAGCTATGTGATTAGCGCAGATCCTGCAATCATATATGTCTTTCAACACCATCGCGGATGATATATCGATCTCGTCTTTTTCGTGATTTATCTGCTGCAAAAAAGAGTGCAGGATAACGGCACAGATCTTGCGTGTTACGACAACATCATCTTCGTAATCGATACGAAGATCCTTACCGTTTTTTCCGAGAAGTCTTTCCTTAAATTCTGCGATATCCATCAGAGTACAGGAACGATCTTCAAAGTAAGATTTCCGTGTGGAGGAAGCTTGCCTGAATTAAATCTTCCGTCAGAATGAGACGTCTTTTTTGTCCAAAGATCGATCACATTAAACGATATTGCCTTTGCAGCATCAGAAGAGATCTTATCTTCGAGCTTACCGATTATCAGGTTGATATCAACGGAGACATCCTTGCTCGTCTGAGAATCAAGATTATAGAATGCGAGAGCAAAGCTGCCGTCGGATAACGGCTTAGCCAACACATCGACTCTCTTGTTATCTCTGATATAGTCCTTGGACGGATCTTTTGATGCACAAGTCGTGCATATCCTCTTGGCCTGGATACCGAGAGCATCCTGATTAAGTGCGATAAGATCTTCGTTACTTATGATGTTATAGATACGGTCACCCTTTGTTACTCTTCTTAAGTCCATACCGAGGAACAGAGGAGAGTTCATCATGCACCACATGGACATATGTGTGCGCTCCATATCGTCAGTGAGGCCGTTCATGCCGATCACCATCATATCAGGATCGTTCCAACCTTTATCAAGACCTGCGAACTCATCCATGACGACACACTTGTTATACTGAGAAGTAATGCTGTTCGTATAATCGTCTTCCCACTTGCAGCTTCCGAAGTCACCCTCGGCAGAACCTACCGCAAACGTGATATCGTTTAAGATCCTCCAGTAGTCACCGACCTTGTATCCCCAGTTCTGAGGATGGGTCTTACCCCACTCACAGATGGAGAAAGCAACATCCTTACCGGGCATCGCCTTACAAAGTTCGCTCCTGACCGTGTTATAGGAACTCAAAGTATTTTCCTGACGTCTGTGATTCATGAACCTGATCACATTCTTACCTACGACAAGGTCGATATCAACGACTGCTCTTGTAACAAATTCTCCCTCAGGACTTTCTTCGAGCATATCGTCAAATACGATACCCGAATCAGTCGCGATCTGAAGCCAGTTACCGCGGCCTTCTTCCTTACCGGACATATACTCTACCGAGAGCTTATAAGTACCCTTTTCGATGATATCGAGAGCGAAGATCAGCTCGCTGCTTCGGGATCCGTTAGGTGACGCATCCGGACCTGTTCCGTCGAATGTACCGAGGAAAGTCACATGATCTCCATCGATCTTTGCAGGACCTTCAGTCAAGAAAGCATCCGTTGCCTTATAGGTCCTTGCAAAACTGTTCTTCTCGATCCTGATGCTCCTGATATCCGGAGCAAAAGAATACTTGGCATTCTCAGGATTTGCAAATGTTGCATTATCCCAGAGATAGTAGCAGTTATCGACCTTGATAAAATCGATATCCCACTCGGCATAAGACTTCGCATCGACAGCCTCATACCCGTGGGTTCCGACCTCGGCTCCTGAACAGAGCCTGTCGCCTATATCGTTGTACATACCGAACTTGAGACCCTTCTCATGAAGGAAGTCAGCCATAGCCTTGAATCCGCTCTTGAACTTGACTTCATCATGAGTAAGTTTGCCGTCAACTCGCTGAGGCTTATAGCAGCCGTCATCAAGAACGACGTATTTATATCCCAGTTTATCAAGACCCAACTCTATCAGTTTATCGGCCATCGCTTTTGTGAACTCTTCGTTGTTGCCGCTTCCGAAAGCGTTCCAACTGTTCCAACCCATAAGAGGAAGCCTTCCCTCTGTTTTGCATGGCAGATACTTGCCGTCATTAAAAGAATCAAATCGCAATGACGGATCCGATATAATGTCAGGTCTGTTCATAAATAATCTCCGCTTACAAGTATTTGATAAGTTCGTCTCTTACTCCGTCCATACGGGAATCGGAAAGACCGAAGTCCATCTCTCTGTAGGACCATGCGGCTCTGCCGATGCCGTACTTGGTAAATGTGGCATTGATCGTCTGATACCACTTGAGCGCCTGCTCAGGAGAAGTACGATCGATAACTCCGTATTCACCGCAGTAAAGAGCAACATTGCGTTCTTCCGCAACCTCAAGCGCCTCCTTGAAGATAGCCTCAAAGTAAGCAGGTGACAATGTGTCTGTTCCCTCAAATCCCGGGAATCCCGTCGTTACCTGTGAGAGCATCTTAACGCCTGCAGCATCCATCTCGGAATAAGGTGCATCAACATTGACCCTGAAGGAAGTATCCATCGTAGGGATCCACGGTGCGCCCTGATGCGTAAAGATGAGCGGTTCATAGCAATGGAAATTGTAGATGATATTCTCGTCATACGGAGCAGCGATATCCTTAACAGCCTCTACGCTGTTGTTGTAGTAACCGCCGATCAGGATCTTGATCTTCGGAGCGTACTCACGTATGCGTTTTACACATTCATTTGAGATCCTGTTCCAAGGATCACAATATTCTTTTGAAGTTACTTCGTTGAGGAGCTCAAAAGCCAGCATGTCATCATACTTACCGAATTCCTTGGCAAGTCTGATCCAGAGAGCATAGAATCTCTCCTGGAGCTTCTCGTCCTCAAAGAAACCCATCTCGTTAGCTTCTTCGTGGAAGAAGTAACCTGCTGTCTTGTGAAGGTCAAGGATCATGTTAAGTCCGTTGAGCTTACACTGATCTATAACATGCTGTATCCTCTCGATACCCTTGGCGATCGGCTGACCGTCATCTGTCTCGATCAACTGGTAATCGATAGGAAGTCTGATATGATCGAGACCCCAGCTCTTTATAACCTTAAAATCTTCGTCCTTGATAAAATTGTTGTAGCGCTCCTCGGAATAATCGCACTGTGAATACCAGCCGCCGAGATTTACGCCTTTCTGGAAACCTTCCCATGTCTTCATAAGTTAATGCCCCTTTATATATAAACATAAGTTGATTATACCAAACAGACAGTCCGGAGAGTTATACGTTTACGACTTTTTTAGCAATTCCGCTTCCACTTCTTCCGCATATCTGACGGTTTCCATCGCATCACGGCAATAACGGTCGGCTCCGATCTGGTCTGAGTACTCCTGAGTGAGCACGGCTCCGCCTACGCAGACCTTAGCCCATGGAGCTTTCTCCCTTAAGAGCTTGATCGTCTCTTCCATCGCAGGAACAGTCGTCGTCATGAGCGCGCTCAAGCCAACAAGAGGCGCGTGAAGCCTTACGACTTCGTCGCATACGACCTCAGGCGGAACATCCTTGCCCAGGTCACTTACTGCAAATCCGTAGTTTTCGAGGATGAGTTTTACGATGTTCTTGCCGATATCGTGGATATCGCCGTGAACCGTCGCGATAACGAAGGCGCAGCGCTGATTGCCTGCTTCGCCTGAAGCAGCCATCGCGGACTTTATCTCTTCAAAGGCCGACTGTGATGCTTCCGCCGCCATAAGGAGCTGCGGGAGATAGACCTTTTTCTTCTCAAAATCAGCACCTACGATATTAAGTGCCGGAATGACCTCTTCCTGAACGATCTCGAGAGCCGGACGGTCCTTGAGCATCTCCTTGGTGAGGGTCGCGGACTTTTCCTTAAGTCCTCTTATGATCGCATTCTGAAGAGGAGTCACGTCCGTTTTCGAACCCTGATCGCCTGATGCGGGCTTATCTCCCGCAGGAGCAGCAGCCGCTGTTGCAACAGGAAGGTTCTGGGCATATTCGATATACTCCATACAGTTCTCATCCTGATCGTGGAGAGCCTTGAATGCGTGATATACGTTCATCATCTCGACCGAATACGGATTCATGATCGCTGCGGACAAGCCGTCCTGCAGACAGAGCGCGAAAAAGGTCGATGTAACAATGTTACGCTGCGGCAGACCGAACGATACGTTCGATATTCCGAGCGATGTATTGATCTTGAGCTCGTGGCGGATCTTGCGGACAGCCTGCATCGTGGCAAGGGCTGCCTTCGTATCGGCCGAGATCGTCATTGCCAGAGGGTCGAAGATGATATCCTTCGGCTTGATGCCATACTCGGCCGCACGCTTCAGGATGTTTTCAGCGATGGCAACACGTTCCTCTGCCGTATCAGGGATTCCGTTCTCGTCGATCGTGAGAGCTACCAGGAATCCGCCGTACTTTGCTACAAGCGGGAATATCTCGCGCATTACCTCTTCTTTGCCGTTGACGGAATTGACCATCGCCTTTCCGTTATAGCAGCGAAGACCCGCTTCCATCGCGACAGGATCGGTCGTATCAAGCTGGAGCGGAAGATCGGTTACCGCCTGAAGTTCCTTAACTGCGGCTACGAGGAAAGCGACCTCATCGATCTCGGGAAGACCTACGTTAACGTCCAGGAGATCTACTCCCATATCCTGCTGCTTAAGAGCCTCGTTCAGGATATAGTCCATATCGTTCTCGCGAAGAGCCTGCTGGAACCTCTTCTTACCTGTCGGGTTGATACGCTCACCGATAAGGATCGGTGCTCCGCCGAACTCGACAGCCTGTGTATATGAAGAAACGAGAGATCTGTTCTTTTCGGTTACCGGAACAGGCTTGATCTTAGAAGCCTTCTCTGCTACTGCACGGATATAGTCAGGTGTAGTACCACAGCAGCCGCCCGTGATCCTTACGCCCTTTTTGAGAAGTGAGAGCACGGATTCTGAAAACTCTTCAGGATACACATCGAAAACGGTCTTGCCGCCTTCGCTTCTCGGAAGTCCGGCATTAGGCTTAAGAAGGACAGGTACGGAAGCATATTCGAGATATTCTTCCATGACACCGATGAGCTGATCCGGGCCGAGTGAACAATTGGCACCGATAGCATCAGCGTGCATACCCTCGAGCATTGCGACCATCGCAGCAGGAGAAGCACCCGTCATGAGCTTGCCGTCACTGCCGTAAGCGTTGGATACGAATACCGGAAGATCGGAATTCTCCTTGGCTGCAAGAAGAGCCGCCTTGGTATCATAACTGTCGTTCATCGTCTCGATGAAGATAAGGTCCGCACCTGCTTCAACACCAAGCCTTACGGTCTTGGCATACATCGCGACCGCATCCTCGAACTCATAGTCGCCATAAGGCTTAAGAAGCTTACCCAGAGGGCCGATATCAAGAGCAACGAACTTTTCCTGAGTACCGGAACTGAGCTCTGCAGCTTTCCTCGCGTTGGCGATGGCAGAAAAGACGATCTGTCTTAACTCATCATCGTCAAACTTTAAGCCGTTAGCACCAAACGTATTCGAGAGGATAACATTCGTTCCTGCATCAAAATACGACTTCTGGATCCTGATTATCTCCTCAGGACGGTTCATGTTCCATCTCTCGGGAAGTTCACCCGGCTGGAGTCCCGCCTCCTGCAGGAGCGTACCCATACCGCCGTCAAGGAAGACAAAATTATCTTTCATGTATTCAAGGATAGTCATATGCTCATACCTTCTTTCAAAGTGGTTCAAGTCCGATTATCGCAGTAACGCTCTTGGACGGTGCCATAAGGAAGGAATCACTTAATGTTATCCCCATCCTTCGCTCCGCATCGAGCGTCTTAAGAAAGTCCGACTGCACCGTTATCGGCAGATCCCCGAATCCGGGAGAATATCTCGCGTGAGCCTTAAGTCCTGCTTCAAGAGCGATCGTCTTGACGTCGCGGTTGAATGTATCACACAAGGATTCGACACGCTCTGCTCCGAGACCCTGTAGGAATATCCCCATATCGCGGGCTGTCTTTTCATATCGTCTGATGAGCCTGTCGATCCCTGAGCCGATCGTAGCGGCAAACATGATCGCGTACTCACAGTTTTCGAGATTGTTCTTAAGATTATCGGAATGCTGCTGAAACGGAAAGACGGGGTAGCCGTCCTCACGCTCGAGTTTTATGAATTTATATCCGACCTTATATGTCAGCTGACCTTTGATAAGATCGAGAGCCTTTTTCTGACGCTCGTTTATCTCTTCGTCAACAAGTTCACCCGAAGCGATCTTACGGGCAACATCCATCGGAAAACCCGCATACCTCAGCATCTCCGCGATGTTCAATTCAGGAGCATCATATTCGATGTATTGCGTTATGCAGGTAACTTTGGAATTAATGTCTTTTATGAGGCCGTCAGTCATTACTTTACGCCGTAATCCTTCCATAAGATATCGGAGAGATTGTCCATAATAGCCTGCGCAACGTCAGGCTTGTTCATGGAGTAAACGTGTACATTCGTTACACCGTTTGCATAAAGATCGATGATCTGATCAGTCGCATAGGCGATTCCCGCCTGCTTCATGCTGTCAGGATCAGATCCGAAGTAGTCGACCATAGCCTTAAATCTTCTCGGGATAAATGAACCGGAGAGTTTGATCGCACGCTCGACCTGATTCGCATTGGTGATAGGCATGATGCCGGGAATGATCGGGCAGTTGATGCCTGCCTCCCTTACCTTGTAGAGGAAGTTATAGAAAAGATCATTGTCAAATACCATCTGGCTTACCAAAAAGTCAGCACCCGCATCGACCTTCTCCTTAAGATAGAAGATGTCTTCGCGCTGATTTGCGCTCTCAGGATGAACCTCAGGATAGCATGCGGCACCGATACAGAAATCGTGGCCTGATGCCTTGATGTCTCTGATAAGATCGATCGCATGTCTGTAATCCCACTTGGATCTGTCACTGTCCATAAGCTCAGGAGTCAAGTCTCCGCGAAGAGCCATGATATTCTGGATACCACGGGAATGGATCTCTTCGATCATATTCCTGACAGTTTCCTTATCGGATGATACGCACGTGAGATGAGCCGATGTCGGAACGCCGTGCATCTTCTCGATAGTCTGTGCGATGTCGAGTGTATACTTGCTCGTTCCTCCGCCTGCACCATACGTAACGCTCATGAATGCAGGCTTGCTCTCTGCGATCGTTTCAGCTGTATGCTTAACGCTGTCAAAGTTTGCTTCTTTCTTTGGAGGAAACACCTCAAAAGACAGCGACATATTCTTCTTATTCAGGATGTCTATGATCTTCATTTATCCAAAACCTCTCAGATATTTGTCCGTAGTTTTTGGATTATAGCATAAAGACGCGCGTTCTTCTTTATAATAACGCACGTCTTTATTATCGTTATTTGCCAAATGAATTGAACCATACCCGCTCATCGAACGGTTTCTTATTAAGCGGCGTATGTTTATCAAGTCCTATGCCGACCGGCAGGAAACATACAAGATCCATATCATCAGGAACTCCGAGTATCTCCTCCATCCTGTCGCAGATACGGTCATCATCGGTTATGTGCCCTTCGTACCAGCAGCTCTGATAGCCAAGTTCCGAGATCCGAAGAAGCATATTCTCGATCGCCGCGGAATAATCCTGAACGGCAAAGCATTTATCTCGATAAGCATTCATTCTCTTTGTAAGGACGCATATGGCTGACCTGACGGTCTCAGCTACCTTAGGCGTGATAACCGCTTTAAGTTTCTCGAGTGTCTCATCATCGTCTACTATCACAAAGCTCGTCGTCTGCTTGTTACAACCCGAAGGAGCAGCAAGTCCCGCATTGACGATCCTGATAAGATCATTTCTCGGAACCTTGTAATCCATAAAACGTCCTCTGTAGCTTCTTCTCATATAGATCGGGTCAGAAGCCTTAAGTCGCTCCTGCCTTTGGATCCACTTTTCTTTTGACAGGATATTCACATGACCCTTGCGCACTTCGTTAAGCTGCGCGACCTCTACCCTTTCTGTCGTCCAGAGGTGCTTAAATCCTGCCTTCTCCTGAACACGCTTGGACTTATCGTTGCCGTCATAATAGCCGCAAAGGATATTTATCATTCCGAGATCTTCAAATGCATATCGGATGATCCTCTCCAGAGCCTCGGGCATTATTCCCTGACCCCAGTAAGGAACACCGAGCCAGTATCCGATCTCACACTCGTCAATACCGCTCGTAAGATCAGTAGCAGAACCGGTCTTGATCGCGATATTTCCTATCGGAAGCATCGTCTCCTTAAGGACTATCGCGAAGGTATCGGGTTTTGACAGCAGTTTCTCGATTATCACCTTCGACTGCTCGACAGAAGTATGAGGTGCCCATCCCGCAACAGGTCCGACCTTCGGATCTTTGCAATATTTATAGCATTCCTCGGCATCATCAACTGTCCAAGGCCTTAATATCAATCGTTTGGTAACAAGTATCATATTCTTCCTCCCGAAGTCTTTCCTTAATTGTTGAACAAAACAGTCTTGGTTGCAAGTTTCTCCCTGAAATTCTCGTCGTGCTCGACCAGTATCATCGTCGGCTTGAAAGACTCAATGAGCTTTTCGAGCTGCATCCTCGAGAATACGTCAACATAGTTGAGCGGTTCATCCCAGATATAGAGATTTGCAGGTGTCATTATGCTCGTCGCGATCAATATCTTTTTCTTCTGTCCTTCCGAAAACTCTTCGATCTTCTTATCGAACTGAACACTCTCGAGTGATAGGTGCTTCAATATCGCCAGGAACTGACTGTAATCAAGACCGTTCTCGAACGCGTGCATCCTGAGGTCTCCCTTAAGATGCGATGTATCCTGGTTGATATACGAGATCTTGAGATTGGGTGCTATAAGGAGCTGTCCCTCCACTTCAAAATTCGCATCCTCGCCGAGTATCGCCTTGATAAGGCTCGACTTACCGCATCCGTTCCTGCCGCTCAAGAACACTCTGTCGCCGTTACACACTTCGAAGTTCATATGCTCGAAAACAGGCGTATCGGAATCCTTATATCTTATCGCCACATCCTTAGCCTCGACGAGCCTGTCACGGAAATGCGGAAGGCATGTGATCTTAAGATCTCTTATCTGCTCTATGTCGTTAAGAAGTCCTTCCTTCTCTTCGATATGCTTTTCCATCCTCTGCTCAAAAGACTTGACTCTCGCTTCCTGCTTCTTCGTCTTTGAACCGATATACGACCTCGCATTCTTCGTCCTGTCGTGCTCCTTGATCGGGTCGTAACCGATCTTGCTGTTCTCGCTCTTATCAGCCCATCTCGAGGATCTGTCGATTGCCGACTTAAGCTTGCCGATCTCCTTCAGATGCTTCTCGTTTTCTGCCTTGGCAAAGCTATCGGAACGCTCCTTATTCTCCCACCAACTGCTGAAGTTTCCCGCCTGGACTTCTATTGAAGAACGGTTAAGTACCAGAACATGATCGACACATGCATCGAGAAGATCCCTGTCATGTGAGACGAGGATAAATCCCTTCTTTGAAGCAAGGTACTTCTTCACTGTCTGACGTGTCAGATGATCCAGATGATTTGTCGGCTCGTCGATCAAAAGGAAATCGTTCTCGCCCGAGAAAAGAACTGCGAGCATGACCTTGGTACGCTCACCAAAGCTCAGTGTTCCAAACGGGCGGTACAGCAGTTCAGGATCCGTATCAAGGTTATTGAGCTCGCATATAACGCGCCAGCTCTCGACTCCGGGCTTCCATACTTCTGACAGTTCATCAGCAGTCTTTTCATAATCAACATCTTCATACGGAAACAGGTCAAATCTCACATCTGCCTTGATCGTTCCGCCGTATTCGTATCTTCCCATGAGAAGATTCAAAAAGGTCGTCTTTCCCTTGCCGTTACGTCCGATAAATCCGAGCTTCCAATCTGTGTCGATCGAGAAGTTGACGTTTTCGAAGATCGTATCGTAACTCGTCTCATAAGAAAAATTCAGGTTAAGTACATTTATCTGTGCCATAGTGCCTCTTTTCCGCCTGTATCAAAAAGGTCTGTCTTTGCGCACGCAAAAACAGACCTGCCAAACATCACCTTATAAAAAAATAAGGACCGAGAGCATACGATCTGATCTAAGCACACAAAGTCACGACCTTAACAGGCCTTGATAGAAATATGTGTTACTTACATCGATCTTACTTACGCATCGGTCCACCCATCGCACTACGGCGTTCTTTCTTTGTTATTCGCTTAAATGCTAACACCGACTTCGGGATTTTGCAAGAGGTCAGATAAGATCTTCAAAAGTCTTTCTGAATGCAGAGATATTCTTGCCGTCCTCACTTCCGTATATCGCAAAACACACCTCGTCGAACATCTTGCCATATCCTTCATCGACAAGTACTTTTCTGAAATATCCCGATACCTCATCCGGTTTATTTCCGAATGCTCCGCAACCCCATGCACCCAGAACAGGGACCCTGACTCCGTTTTCTGCCATAACGAGAAGAAGGATCCTTATCCTCCTGATAAATGTCTCCTCGATCTTCTTACCTGATGCAAACATCGCTGCTCCGTATCTGTTCGGAGCAGGTACTGTAATTGCAGAGACCCTCACATTGTCAGGCAACAGGTTGCATTTCTCATCACGGAACACATATACATTAGGAGAGTATAACATGTAGTCTGATTCAACACTGCTTAAGTTTGTATTGTTATACTTGTACATCTCTTTGGCAGCTTCAGAGCTGATGGATGCATACAGCGTACTTGTCCTGCACAGAGCTTCCTCCTGAGCCTTGGCGCCCGCCATAAATCCGCCACCCGCCTTATGTGCGTTCGCGAAGTTTAATACGCAACTATTTGCATATTTTCTCGCAGTCTCAAAGGAGTCCGCAGCAGCAACGCTGAACCTGCACATTGTATCTCCCGGTATATCAGGTCTTAGCATAAGACGTTCTCCTTCTTCAGGAGTTATCACCTTTACATCCGTGAGATCTTCAGGAAGATCTTTTCTGACTCCGTCCAACTCATAAAAACGATTACGGTTTATTTCAACAGTTTCCTTTGCAACTGCTATAAGATTCATTTCTTCTCTTCCTCCGTGTGTTCATGATAAGCATGTACCATACTCTTATATCCCAATTCTTTCATATCTTCATATCTGAAATCAAAGCGTGATTTCTTTCTCGTTCCCGTCGCGATATATCTTATGCAATCCTGTGCATAATGATCTATCTCGCGAAGGCTCTTATCCGTATTGATAACCGGAAAATACCAATAACTCCACGAGAGCTCATTATCTCCGACGCACTCCAAAAGCTTCCTGTTGAATATCTTAATGAATGCCTTCGCAGCCTTGTCACCGCTCTTGTCATTTCTCTTGCTCCATCGTACTAGAGCGCGCGATTTACGTCTCATCTTTCCCTTGATCTTATGAAGAGAAACAGGAGAGATATCTATCTGTTTATCCTTATAGGAAAATCCCAAAAACGTCCATTCTTCGCCCGGCTTTCTGTAGTCTTCTTTTGACGGATTAACAGACAATCCTTTTACCTTCAGGAATGCTTTGATCTCATCTGAATACTGCCTGATCTCATCTTCCGTCCTGCCGAATACGATTATGTCATCAGAGTATCTCACATATGGGATACCGCGATCATAGAACATCCTGTCGAGTTCTTTAAGGCAAAGGTTTGCATAAAAGGATGCCTGCGGAGTACCTGCCATTATCCCCTTCTCTTCTTCTGTTACTTCTCCGTTCCACAAGACCTTCGGTTCGTTGAGAAGTTTCAGAAGAAAGCCCAAGAGTCGTTCATCATCTATTACCTCTTTTAACATGCGATTAAGATCTTCAACATTTACGGAATTAAAGTAATTACTGACATCGACCTTATAACAATAAAGTTCCTCGATCCCCGGGGTGTGTGCCAATCTCAAAAACGCATGCTTGGCATTCCTTCCCGGTCTGAAAGAATATAGATTGGGACTGAACAGATGATCATACTTACGAAGTATAAGATAAGTCAAAAGTTTGAGAACTATGCTTTCTTTTTTGGGGTACATATAGATCACGCGTTTTTTCTGCGTGCTCATCTTGCTGATAACTGCTTTGGATGGTAACGGAAAATCCTTGCCGTCAAGGATATCATTTACTATCGGAAGATATTCTCTGTTTTCGATAAATGAGCGCAGACCTTCCTCATCCTTAAGCGGTGCCGCAAGATCCAGCTTATACTCGAGATATCTATTCCACACTTCTTCCGAAGCAAGTTGTTCCAGCATCTTTCCCTCCAATAAAAACAGGAAGAGAAATATTTAAATTACACCATCGGTGTAATGTACCGGGCCGTACACCGACCGACTGCCTGCGAAGTCATGAATAAAGGCCGATGCCGGGTCCGCCGCAAGCGCTAAGCGTTCTCTTCCTGCTAATATCAGATTATATCACACCAACAAGCCTCGTGCCCAGGAAGTGCATGCATCAAGAGATTTAAAGACCTGAGCGTCTATTACTTCAACACCCGGGACTTCCTCTTCGAGTTTTTCCTTGGTCTTGCCGATCTTGCTTCCGCCTGAGGTGGCGAAAACAGCCAGTTTCTTGCCCTTCATATCATAGTCCTTGAAGAAAGTGTTGACAACATTCGGAGCTGCACCGTACCAGATGGGAAATCCGACGAATACAAGATCATATTCTGTAATGTTCTCACACTTGGCGGCTACAGGAACATCCTTCTTACCGAACTTTTCCTTGTTACATCTTGCCAACGGATTCTTCCAGTTGGCATCCGCCTTCGAATAAGGGACTTCAGGCTTGATCTCAAATATATCCGCCCCGATCTCCTTCGCGATCCTCTCTGCGTACTGAGCCGTTATTCCGCTGCAACTGAAATATGTAACAAGAACTTTCATGATCCACCTCGTTTTCTTTCTATTTTACACCACAT